>JAHJBZ010000043.1 GCA_018813295.1 Patescibacteria group bacterium
AGCCACCGTGTAGCTCTCACAATCCCTGAGGACTCGTTTACGGTATTGGATGAGCTGACGCTCATTGAGATATTTATTATTCATAAGTTCAGTTTAGCTCAACAAAAAGTGTCGGATAAACTGGGGCTTAGTTTACCATTTTCTTTAAAAACACTTGACAACTTTTAAAATCTAAGGTACATTAACAATCCAAAGTTGTCCAACCAAATAACCCCCCCCTCAGTTTTACTTCATAATTTGGTTGTATTATGTATAAAAGAATATTGGCAATTGCACTCCCAATACTTCTTTTTGTGTCACTCGCTTCGTCTGCTCTTGCGGATGAAACGGAATTTTCACCGGATAATGCGAACAAATCTGACCCCCTTCAGTCCCAAAAGCAGATGCAGGGCAGTTTGAGCGTAGGGCAGTTTACAGGTGCGGCAATTTATAGCTATCCAATCAATCTGCCACCCGGCCGAAACGGAATGACACCATCAGTCAGCATAACCTATAACAGCCAGGATGAGTCATTGGATAATATAATAGGTTACCACTGGTCCGTGCCGGAATATTCGATCGTCCGTCTGAATAAAACCGGTGTTGAGAATCTTTACGATGAAAATAATTTTATAGCCACCACACCTCTGGAATCCGGAGAGCTGGTGGCTGTTGATTTATCAGATAGTCAGCACGGTCAGTACGGGCAGAAATTTGAAACCGCATTTTCCAAATACGAATACAGGTCCGACAACACATGGCTTGTAACCGATAAGACCGGTGCCGAATATATTTTCGGCCAGGATGAAAATGGTCAGCAATTTGATCCGGCTGACCCGTCACGCACCTACCAATGGATGCTGCAGGAAATTCGTGATACAAATGGCAACTTCATCCGTTATACCTATTACAAAGCAGGTAATCATTTATACCCAAAAGAAATCATCTACACCGGCCACGATCAGACGGACGGAATTTTTAAAGTAAAATTCCTGCCATTCGCAAATGAGGAAACCGGCCCAGCCCGACCCGACAGTCACTTTGGCTACAATGCCGGTTTTAGGGTTGATTCAGATTATCTGATTACCGGTATCGAGGTTTATGCAGACGATCAGTTACGCCGGGAATACAGCGTCAATTATACAACTGTCGAACCTTTAATCCGCCAGACCATTGGCAGTATTACAGAAACCGGTTATGCGCCTGATGGATCGTCTGCCACCCTGCCGCCCACTGCTTTTGAATACACTCCCAGCGCAGTCAGCTGGCAGGAAAGTACCGAATATCTGCCTGAATGGGGTTTTGAATCATGTTATGAAAATGAATTCTGCAGTCTGCCCAAGATCTACAGCTGGGATATGAATGGAGATGGGCTTATTGATTTTGAATACCTCTCCCAAGGCAGTGGCATAAGAGCGGTAAATGATGGAAATGGAGGCTGGATTTATTCATCAGCCGAATACCTAAGTTCAGTTTATTCTCCATACATTCCAGGCATCGGAGAAAAAGCGATTGATTTTGATGGAGATATCATGACCGATCTGGTCCAGTCGTATGGCTATGGCCAATGGAACCTCGCCAGTCAGATCAATTTATCCAACGGTCAGAATTACAATAATACTGTCGATGTCGGGATGGGATGGGGGCATATTTACTGGCCGGACAACGGCGCCTCTGTAGCGGATTTAAACGGGGACGGCCTGCTGGATATAATCCAGGGCAGAAGCAGGTATGATGCAATTGATAAAAACACCTGCCTGAACAGTGATGGCACTTCATGCCAGTCAACGGATTTATGGGAAACCCCAATCATAATAATCGGTGACATGGAATGGAGCCAGAACCGCCAGGCTTATGTTCAGGATTGCAATTACGACGGACTTGCGGATGTGCATTACACAGGCAGCGGCGCAGACACTTGGATCAATAACGGCAAGGGCGGATGGAATAAAAATGAGCAGGGCAGATGCAATTTTACGATGATGGACTGGCTTACCAACCGCTCCTTTGATGCGAACGGAGATGGATTGATCGATCAAATCAACGCCAAGACTACAATCACATATGGCGGGCAGATGACAACAAATGAGCTTATTATAAATACCGGCTCCGGCAGTGAAACATATAATAACCTTTTCCCGCTTATCCTTGGCCGCGATGGGGAAACGTATCATAAAGATAGCGGTGTAAGAATTCTCGATTTAAACGGAGACAAGTTACCGGATATTATGCAAAGCCTGTCTGTATATAATGGCCACACAGGACAGACTGAAGTTACCAAAAGGATTTTTCTTAATCAGGGCAGCCGCCCGTACTTCCTAAAAACAGTTCACACTAGCAGTGGGGCAGAAACCAATCTGGAGTACAAAACTTCCGCCCAGTACCTCAAAGAAGATGGCCTGCAAGCCAATCCCAATTTACCGATTATCGTAGATACGGTCAGTAAAATCACAACAAATGATGGGGTGGGTAATACATCCGAAATCAATTACTTTTATGAAGACGGGCATTATTATTACGACAATCCACAAGATCGTAACTTTGCCGGCTTCCGCGTAATCACACAAACGGATGGCTTAGGTTATACAAGTAAAACCTACTACCATCAAAGTGAAAACAGCGTACAAGATTCAGATAATGGTGAATACCAGGATCACATCAGCAAAAAAGGCCGCGTATACCGCACTGAAATTTATGATAATCAAGGCCAACTCGTCCAGGTCTCAATCAATCGCTGGGATAAAAATGATTTAACAGATCGTTATCACCCATTTTTATATCAAACTGTTTCCCAAACTCTATCCGGCACTGCAAAAGCAAGCGCCAGGTCATTTATTTATGACAGTTATGGAAACATAATCCAGTCCACCGATTATGGCGAAGTCCAAATGATCAGCGAGAATGGAGATTTTACCGATATCGGCAATGATCTGATCAGATCAAATCAAAGCTACACCCAAAATGAGTCTGAACATCTAATCGGCTTACCAATTGAAAGTCAAATATTTGATCAAAATAACCAACTTTTAAGTAATCAGAGAAATTATTACGATAACTTGTCATTTGGCGAAGCGTCACTTGGCAATTTAACCAAACAGGATGCCTGGCTGGATATAACCGGCCAGTTTATCGCAACAACAATAAGCTACAACAGTTATGGTCTGCCAATTAGCCAAACTAACCCACGTGGCTACAGCATGACAACAACTTATGGTAGTCACAACCTATATCCGGAGACCGTCACCAATGCCAAAGGCCACACCAGCCAGATGGAATTCGATGTCGGAACGGGCCAAGTTACTGCCGAAACCGACCCAAACAACCTAATATCCGAATACAAGTATGATGGCCTTGGCCGCCTGACTGAAAGCAGAAAAACAAACTCCTCCAGCTCCGGCATGGCTACTATTCAGGAAATGAGTTATGACGACAACAGCATGCCTCGGTCCGCATTCAGCCGCGTGTACAACGATGACGGGATAGAAATTGATAGTTATGAGTATTTTGACGGATTCGGCCGAAGTCTGGAAGCCAAACAGGAGGCACCGGGCAGTAACTGGATCACGTCCGGAACGATTTATGACGAGCGGGGCAACGTCCAAAAAAGCCTCCAGCCGTATTTCAGTTCGTCAGCTAATTTCGAAACAGTCGACAGCGGCCGCATCGGAAATCAGTTTACCTACGATGCTTTAAACCGCGTATTAACCGTAACTAACCCACTTGGCACCACAGCCAATAGCTATAATGGTTGGGAAGTTGAAGTCACCGATCCAAATTCAAATTCTAAAACTTATGCTTACGATGCACGTAACAACCTGATCCGCGTTAATGAAAATAACGGAGGGGAAACTTACCAAACCGGATACACATACGACGCCTCAAGTCGTCTTATTCGAATTGAGGATGAAAATTCAAATTCCCGCGAATTTGCTTACGATTCGTTGGGGCGTCGTATCTTCCAATCAAAACTCAATAGTCCGATTGGCTGGCAGTATGAATATGATCTGAACGGTAATCTAACCCGCCGCACCGATCCGAAAAATCAAACAGTCGAATTCACTTACGACCAGCTGGACCGCCAGTTAACCGAGGATTTTACCGGTCAGTCGGGTATTGAACTTACTTACACATACGACCACGCTAATGCCATCGGAAGGCTTTATAGAATCGTCGGAAGTGGATACCAGCACCGCTTCGATTATGATTTATGGGGAAGAACTGTTACCGACACCAAAATAATTCACGATCAGACATTCGAATTTGGATACACCTACGATCGCATGGGCGGAGTAAAAGAGATGACTTACCCAGACGGCGCAACTGTCCGCTACACCTACAACAACGCCCACCTTCTCGACGAGGTAGATGGGTATGTAAGCGACCTCGAATACTCACCACTTGGTCAAATTACCAGAATGGAACTGGGTAACGGTGTCGTAACCACAAATACCTACGATCCAAATCAAATGTACCGCCTTGCAAATAAAACCAGTCTGATAGATGGGGTAACTGAACTCCAAAAATACGGATACGCCTACGACCCAATCGGCAACCTGCTCACTCTCACCGACCAAAACAACGGCCTTACAGCCAAAACTGTCAATTACGAATACGATGACTTATATCGGCTTATCGAAGCCAGATACGAACAAACCGCAAACCTTCAGGATGTCACTCAAAACTACAATTACGATCCAATCGGCAATATGGTCTACAAAAGCGACATCGGCAATTACACCTACGATCCAATAAACCCGCACGCCGTAATAACCGCCGGTGATCAGAATTTCGGCTATGACGAAAACGGCAATATGACCGTCCGAAACGACCAAACAATGGAATACGATTACCGAAATCGCTTACTCCTAAATTCCGATAACGCTACATTTGAATATGGCGAAGGTTATGACCGAATCCTGAAAACAAATCTTGAAACGGGCGTTAGCAAATACTATCCAAGTAAATATTTTGAAGCGACTTCAAATAAAGAGGTCAAATATATCTACGCCGGCAAACTTCGAATCGCTAAAGTTGAAAAAATAATCGAAGAAGAACCTCCTGCAGATCCACCGGACGACGATCCGAATGATCCACCGGATGATCCGCCAGACGATGATCCGGACGACCCGCCAACAGATCCGCCGGATGACCCTGATCCGCCAGATGATCCGCTTACCGAATACCCTGAGTATTCATATACCACCAATACCGGCAGGGAAATACCACAAAAAAGCGGAAGTTATGCGTCACTGGAACACTTTGAACAAATGTATCAGATGCTGATGGGTAATCGTCTCACTCTGAACGAAGTTGAAATTGTAAGAACCAGAAAAGACGGTACATCCGATATACCAAAAGACCTCCAGCCGGAAGTGGATTCAGATGCAGAATTCAATAATCTTCAGATCACTTATAACAGATTGAACGCTCTAATAAGCTGGGATGAGATGAGTAGCGATGTCGCTAAATTCCAAATTTACCGCAGTAAAAAGCCATATCCAGAGAATCTCTCCAAACACGCCAGCCAGTTAATCGACGAAGTAGGGCCAGGCAGATCTGATAACAAGTATTACGATCGCACAATCGGTCCTAATGAAAAATATACCTATCGCGTCGTTGCTTTAAACAACAGCGACCAGATTGTCCAAACAAGCATGCAATTAAATGCCGAGCAAATCTTCGTTCAGACAGGCGAAAAAAGTACCGTCGATTTCTCACCTTTGTTTGATCAGGAATTCGACGAAGTGCGTGCCGCAAAACATGACAATCTTATTTTTTCAACAAACAGAGATACTCAAAAACTGACAATCCAGTCCCAAAACAATTTCACCGGCAGTACCGAAATACAAGCCCGCTTCCTGAACTGCGAAACAAAGAGTGATGGGGGTGAATATTGCACAAAAATAGACGGCAAGGAATTTGATGTATTTGTAGTCGAAGGCAGTAAAAACTCCTACAGCATTAGCGCCACCTTCAAACGCCTATTCGCATCACTTATCCCATCCGCCTACGCCGATGACAGTTCAGAGGAAACTACCTACTACTTCCTAACCGACCACCTCGGCTCAACCGACGTCGTCCTTGATGACCAGGGAAACATCGTAGAACGCGCCGACTATCTACCATTCGGCTCTGATAGATTGCGCGTCACAGAAACCGAAGCACCTGATACAGATTTTAAGTTTACGGGGAAAGAGAAAGATGATGAGACTGGATTATTTTATTACGGAGCTAGATATTACGACTCAGAGATTGGTAGATTTATAAGTATGGATCCGTGGGAGGGTGATCTAACAAATCCACAGACTTTGAATAAATATACTTATGTGTATAACAATCCTGTGAAGTTTGTGGATCCGACAGGGATGTGGGGGGTGGATATATTATTTGGAGGAAAGTCGCATCAGTATATAGCTAAAGAAGCCTACAATAGTGCTAAAATACAAGTGAACCCCCAAGAGCAAAATCGAGTTGTATTCTTTGCTTCAGTTTGGGCGGACGCACTGGTTTACCTACTTCCTGGCGAAGATAAAATGGCTCATCATCATTCCACAAGCTCAGGTGAATCTATGACCGGCTTGCAAATTAAAGATGCAATAATGAGTGATGCTAAAAAATGGTATAATAGCGGAAATGAGAGTGATTTTGGAAGATTGATTCACGTGGTTGGAGATTCATATGCCCCTGCTCATGTAACAAGAGACGAAGACGGAAACATAAAGGCATTTTTAGATGCCAGTAAGCAATCACTTTCTTTCCATCTAGAGTATGATAATTATAAAGATAAAAATGGTTCTGTAAGACCAGAAGCGTTACAGGCAATAGATGCAACAAGTAAATTAATTGATTATTATTATACTGGTACAGACTGGGATACAGTAGAGGGGTATCTTGATACTGAAGTATTCAAAGGTGTTGATGAGCAAACTATAGTTGGTAAGCCAGGTGAAAAATATGATAAAGGAGAAAAAGAGAATTAGTTTAATTAAATTAAAATCCTAATAACCATATAATAAATATGAAAACAAAAGCTAAATTAGCTATATCAATTATACTAATCTACTCAATTTTCCTAAATTTTCTAGCATTAGGAATGTTTGGAAGTCATGATATTTTTCCAATTTCCCAATTTTTAATAAACCCCATTACATCGCCTTTTCTTGGGAACCTTATAGTCATAAAAGGAGGAATAGTTCAATCAATATTGGCAATTTCTACATTTATTCCATACTTTTGGCCACTAATTGCCTATATAATTATCAGAACAAGGGAAAATATTACATCTAAAATTGTTTTAACAGGTACATATGTAATTATTATTGCTGAAATACTGTGGTGGATTAATAACTATGAGCGCAATATTTTGGGTTATTTTGAGGATATATTTTCAATTAATATCGTAGTTATATGGACAGTGGTGTTTATCTTAGGTCAAATTGGAATAATATCTTTGTTTTTTCCTAAAATATGGAAAAAGTCTGGCGCTATAATAAATAGCTTTTTCAAGAAACATCAAGCAATAACAAAAATCAATTATATTCTGAAACCTTTATACCTATACCTGTTACTATCTGTTATTTTCTTTCTTTTTCTAAACATATTTTTTCAAAGTATTTACATATATATATTATTTTTCATAATTTTGCCGATAATTTTGTTGATAACAATTATTAAACGAAAAAGGATATGTTTCAAATCAGGTTCATACGATATGACTTTTAAGATTCTTTTAATTGCTTCAATTCTATCTATCTCTATCTTTGCTTTTATTTATAATATTTACATAGGATTCTTTTATGAATTTCGAGAAGTAATATTCAAAATCGCAATACCAATTGTTTCCCTATCGATTGCTATAGGTTTATTAGGGGTAGTTGTAGATTTTATTTGGAATAAACTTAAAAAATCTTAATTATCCTTCCCGTTTTATTCCTTAATTCATATTATTATGAAAACTAAATTATTAATCATTACTTTTGTTGCAAGTTTACTCTTTGCACCAACCTCTTTTGCTGATGAATCGGCGAGTCATAAATTCACCATGCCTCACCAAAGTTGGGCAGTAAAAATGAATTTACCAGATCATATAATTGAAGAAATCTCATTAAGATCTGACAATAAGGCTAGATATATGTTTTTATCAAATTACGACACAGGTTTACTTGTATCTATGTATGCTGAATACGCTGATAGGGGTATGGATGCTGTCGATTGCAGGGATATGGATTGGGAAAATCTGGAAGCAATGGATGAGCTTGTTGAAACTGATGTAAAATTTCGCGAATTAAGTGACAGAGCCCTTCTGGAATATTCTATTGAAGAGTATCAGGGGGAAGAAATAAACCAAAAAAACGTTCACGTATACCTAAATGAAAACGGCAAATGTATTGATATCCACATGTCAAAAGTAAATTACGAAGAAAGTGACAATGAATTATTTCTTGATGCAATTAGATCAATAAAAGTCGATAACTATACTCAAACAAGTTTGGATTATTTTAGCTATGGAAGTTATTTTTTCGAAATTGGTGATTATAAAAATGCCATTATTCATTACACAAGAGCTTTGAATTTAGAAAAAAAAGAAAGAGCATTGGATGACTATGTATGGCAAGTTCTTGTAGATAATCTTGGTATGGCTTATGGAATATCAGGCGACGTTGAAAAAGCTAAAGAGATATTACGTTATGGAATTAGTGAATATCCAGATTACCCACATTTTTACTACAACTTAGCATGTGCATATTCAGAATCAGGTAATTTAAATCTAGCTTTGAGATACTTATATAAGGCTTTAGACAATAAGGATAATATCCACCCACTCGACGGCCCAATACCACCTCCATTAACAGATCCTTCTTTCGCTGCGTATTATGATGACCCAAGGCTAATTGCGGTTTCTAGTAAAATTTATGAAGCCGTTATGCCATATTTATTAGAAGAGTATGAGGAGATGGCGGAAGACCCGGCACCTCAACCAGCTGTTACAGTTACTGATCCGGTTGAGGAAGAAGTACAACAAGAAGCTCCTGAGTTATCTGATTCAGAGGAGGGAGAAAGTGCAACTGAAGAAAATTCAGAAAATACAGAAAAAGTTTCTGGGCAAGAGGTATTGCCTCCTTCAGTAGCTATATACAATTTTGTTGACCCCACAGTTGATTTCTGGGCGTATGTATTTATGGATGTATCCCCTTGGATTGCATGGGGGTCATCTCCAGATGACACTAGCACCATAGAAGAAAGAATAGCATACGTTGCGCAGAGCGAATGGGGTAGGATCGCATTAGATGAACTGGGATTGGGATATAGTTACTAATTATATAACCGACTCAACGGCACAAAGAAAACTTAAAAAATCTTAATTATGAAAAATATCATTTCATTTAAAAATACCAAAGATATTTTAAAAGTTATAATTGTAGCTCTGGCTTTGATATACCTGATGATTTTCTTATTTCATAACGGATTAGAAAACTTCATCAAATCTTCATTTTTACATTTTGGATTTTGGGGATTGGGTCTGATATTTTTAATCCAAATGAGTTTAATCGCATGTATTATAATTACAATATTTTTTGGGATAAAAAAGATAAATAAATTCATACCTTTTGCACTTGTAATTTTTATTGCCTCACTGCTCTCAGCTATAATATTCGATTCATATTACTTCATAACTGGAGAATTTGGCGAAACAATAATTTCCATATCAACAATATCCTTTATCTTAATAGAAGCATTATGGATTTTCTATTTTTCATTTGTAGTTCAATCTGTAACTTATCTGATTTTAGGTGATGAAACAGAACGAAATTCTGCAAATCTAAAAATTAAATACATATTAACAAGGCTACCCATTGTTATAATATTTTTAATTTTAATATTTATGTTGCATGGAAGTATCGGAGATCTCTTAAGCATAACACCAGATTAAAAAATAGTTCCTAGTTAGCGGAAATGTCGTGAATTTTCTCTCTTTTTGTTTAGTAGTCATTGTTACAGCTTAGTAGTTGACAGGTGAACATATGTTTACTATACTTTAATTGATTATAATTTAAATTAATATTATCCAATGGTAAATAAGAATTATTGGGATTTGGCTAAGCGACCACATACAAAATTAAAACTAGAAATTTATAAGAAATATCTCAAGTCGTGGTGTACAATTTTTAAAAGACAGAAATGGGCTAAAGAAATTTTTATTGTTGACTGCTTCGCAGGAAGAGGAAATTATGATTTAGAAAGCGAAAAAGGAGTTCTAGATGGCTCTCCTCTAATTACAGTCAAGATTGCAAAAGAATTTCAAGATAAATTCAATGCCCAGAAACAAAAGAGCAAAGAACAATTTAGAATAAAGTGTATTTTTATAGAAAAAAGTAAAAACAATATTAATTACCTTAATAATTTACTTAAACCATATCTTTCAGATGTAGACATTGAAATTATAGAGGGGGATTTTAATAATGTTATTAAAAATATTGTAAAAAATATTGGCAATAAGCCAGCTCTGTTTTTTGTTGACCCATTTGGAATAAAAACTTTAAAAAAGGAGAGTGTCCAAAGCATCGTTTCAAAAAAAGGAGCAAAAGATATTCTATTAAACTATATACAAGAAGGTGTTGAGAGAATTGAAGGTCTTGCAAAAAAGCGATTAAAAGAATGTAAAGAATTTAGCGTAAAAGAAATTAAAACAATTAAGAATTTATATGATTTCATGGGTCACTTAGAATGTATAGGTAAAAATGAGAAAGCAATACTGAACATGTATGTTGAGGAAGTATTAAAAGGAAATAATGTTAATGTTGGAGATAATGATAAGCTAGATGTTATCGCTTTTGGTATGCCATATCCACATAAAAGAGATATAATTTATTATCTATTATTTGCATCAAGAAATAAGTCTGCAATAAAAATTGTCCGGAATGTTTATGCTTCATGTAAAAAAACTAATTTTAACGATCAGCAGTCTTTATTTGATACAAATCAATTGTCAAAACTGCATAATGAATTTAATATATAAATATGAATAAAACAAAATCGAAGCTTCGTTATAAAAAAAGGAAATCATTACTGTATAAAAGTGGAGTTGAATATGGCGACTGGTGCCTTAATCATATAGAAAATTGTGCACATGGCTGCAAATTTCCATGCTACGCGATGATGATGGCAAAAAGATTTGGGAAAATTAAGACTTATGCAGATTGGCTATGTCCAATTTTAGTAGAAAATTCATTAGAATTATTAGATAAAGAAATTCCAAAATATAAAAAAAATATTGATTTTGTGCATCTGTGTTTCATGACAGATCCTTTTATGTGTGGCTATCCAGAAATTGAAGATATGACACTGAAAATAATTGGGAAATTAAATCAGAATGACATTAAAGCGACAGTTTTAACAAAAGGAATTTTTCCTATCGAATTAACTAATGCTAATAAGTACAGTCAAAAAAATGAATATGGAATAACACTTGTTTCACTTAATGAAGATTTTAAAAAAGAATTTGAACCAAATACAGCTAAGTACAACAAAAGACTAGATTCTCTTAGAAAATTACATGAAGCAGGTCTTAAAACCTGGATAAGCATGGAGCCTTATCCAACACCTAATTTGGACAAAAAAGAAAATCTGAGTAAATTGTTAGAATCTGTAAAATTTGTGGATAAAATTATTTTTGGAAAACTAAATTATAATGTAGTAAGTTCACGTTATAAAGGTGGTATGGATTTCTATAATAAATGTGCTGAAATGGTTATTTCATTCTGTAAAAAACACGATATTGAATATCATATTAAATTCGGAACTCAAAAAACAGACAACAAGAAAACAAAAGTATTGTTTAAAAAAGAGAAAGCTAAGCAATTAACTTGTGTTTAAAATAAAAAACCATCCTTTCCACTCCTTTACCCCCACCCCCTTTTCCGTTACAATTTGGACG
>JAHJBZ010000044.1 GCA_018813295.1 Patescibacteria group bacterium
CAGTCGCGGAGAGATACTCAAGTGGCTGAAGAGGCGGCTTTGCTAAAGCTGTAGTGGGGTTTTACCCCAGCGGGGGTTCGAATCCCCCTCTCTCCGCCAGTCAAATAAAAGAATTTATAGCATTAAAATGAAAATATGTATTTTGCCTATGTACAAAAGAATTTAAAACAAAAATTATATAAAGGTCACACATCAAATATAACCCGAAGACGTGTGGAGCATCTTTTGGGTTGGTCACCTTATTCTAAACGTTTTGGTCCATCGAAAATAGTTTATTTTGAGATATTCAAAAGCAGAAGTAAGGCCATGCAGCGAGAAAAATATTTTAAAACAGGGGCAGGACGAAATTACTTAAAAAAACTATTAACTTAAGAAGCGGTCCGCCTGAGTGCGGACTGTAGTGGGGTTTTACCCCAGCGGGGGTTCGAATCCCCCCCCCAGTCAAAATACTGAACCACCTGAAAGGGTGGTTTTTGCGTATATTTACTTAACATTGACATATTATCAAAAATAGTGTAAAGTAATAATACTCAAATTCATTTATTTATCAATGAAACAAGCTAAATTTGAAAGGCCAAAATTCGGTATAATTGAACAAATTCAAGCCCTTTTAAGTGGTAAGGTGCAATTGTCTTTGCCTAGTTTTAGAGAATTATTATATCCAACAGAAACAGCATTGTCTTTGCCTAGTTTTAGAGAATTATTATATCCAACAGAAACAGTTATTTACCATGTTTATATAACGAGAATGCAAATTAATCGATTGTTATTAATAAAAAAATTACCACAACGAAATCCAAACGATTCAATAAATTGGCCCAATAATTTTGCAGCAGCTATGCAGCTTAATCAACCTGTAACAAGAAGTGATATTTTTCCAAATGGAACAGATGGAATGACTGAAGATGAAATACTTGATGAAGTATATGATTTTTTACTACCATTAAGTACAAAATTCAATTTCCACCCAAAGACAACAGCCTTTGATCCTGTTGAATTTCCAGAGGTGATTGATGAGGATTTCCGTCACATTGGCATAAAAATAAATCAATTACCTTTTGCGCGTACATCATTTTCTTGTTCGGGCCATGCGACATCCAGAAGAGGATATACAAAATCTCATATGGGCTTATCAATCGATTGGAAAGATGAGAAAGGTAGGGAACTATATGGCAAATTATGCAATCTAGCTAGCGAATTCACGCAAAAGAACATTAAAGCAATGACAATAGACCAATCAGGAAATGATATTAAAGCAATAAAAATTACTTTGGAAATTGAAAAAGATGAAGATTGGCAAGAAGAAGAATTGCCTGATACAACACAAAGCCCCAAACAATATCTAAGAGAATTAATACCAAATATTATTACTAAAGATGGGCATTTTAACGAAGGCGTTTATCGTGATCCAGATAATGCAGATAAAGTAAGAGAAGCTGAAAGATATGCAATTGAATATAATAAACTAAAAAACATTCACCAATATTCAGAAGGATGCAAAGCAATTCGCGATCAATTTTGGGAAGAAGTAGGAAAAATAGCAGATGAAATGCGTGAGGCAGCTTAGAGCTCAACAGTCTTCTCTGGCTCCATAATCTCGGTCTCTACACCCAGTTTAGTTTTTAGTCGTTCCGCCATCGGCTCGGATTGATCTGGTTCTCCATGTACCAACATAACCTTTTTAAGGCCTTTTATATTTGATATATATTCATCCAAATCATTCATATCCGCATGTGCGCTAAATGATTCTACAACCACCACCTCTGAATTCACTTTATACATTTGGTCAAAGATCTTCACCATTGGAACACCATCTACAAGCTTTCGTCCCAAAGTATGTTGAGCCATATAACCCACAACTACTATGGTGTTTTTAGGATCCTCAATATTGTTTTTTAAATGATGGCGAATACGGCCCGCTTCACACATGCCGCTTGCAGAAATAATAATGCAGGGTCCAATAAAATAATTGAGCTTTTTAGATTCCTCCACGCTATCAACATGCTTCAGCTGCTTAGGCTTAAATGGATTGTGATCTAAATTAAAATAATCCCGAATTTCTTTATCATAAAGCTCAAGATGTTCTTGGAAAATACCAGTAATATTTGTTGCAAGGGGGCTATCAATAAATATCGGCAAGTTTGTCGGAATTTCCTTTCTATCAATTAAAAGATGAATACCATAAATTAATTCCTGAGTTCTTTCAAACGCAAAAGAAGGGATAATAATCTTTCCGCCTCGCCTCACAGTTCGATTAATAATGCGCGCAAGCTCTGGGATACCTTCTTCAATAGGCGCATGAGTTCTATTACCATATGTACTTTCCGTAAGAATATAATCCGCCTCCTCAATTTGATAAGGGTCATTAATAATTGGCATTTTACAGCGCCCCATATCACCGGTAAAAATTAACCTTTTCTCCTTCCCATCTTCTTTATCCTTAATATCCAAAACAACCATAGCCGAACCAAGAACATGACCCGCTTCAACAAAAGTTAAATAAATACCATCGTACAACTTAAATCTTTTCCCCAAAGGAATGGTTTTAAAAAACTTAAGTGCATATTCAGCATCTTCTTGTGTATAAAGCGGCTCAATCGGCTGAAGCGCAGTGTCTCTTAATTTGCGAGCAAAATACTCCGCATCAGCTTCCTGTATATGCGCGCTATCCATAAGCATTACATCACACAGATCCTTAGTAGCTTTAGTGCAATAAATAACCCCCTGAAAACCCTCTTTTACAAGATGAGGGATGTTCCCACTATGATCAATATGTGCATGTGAAAGGATCATGGCATCAATAGCTGTTGGGTCATATTTAAAATCACGGCTTTTTTCAAATGCATCCTTTCTGCGGCCCTGAAAAAGTCCGCAATCAAGAAGAATCTTTTTGCCATTCGCTTCAATTAAATGTTGTGAACCGGTTACCTCTAGAGCAGCACCGTAGCTTGTTAATTTCATAATTTTTCCTATTATATTTCGCCTTCGGCTGTGGATTATGCTCGATTACTCGCGTGGATTCGCTGTCGCTGTTGTCCTATTATATTGTTGTTAGTAATCCTATCATAATACAATAGGACAACAGCGAGGTACGAGCGAATTCACAGGCCGATAGGCCGAATCCACAGCGAAGCGAAATTATTTATTAAATATATATTCAGCAAGATCAACCATCCTACTGGAGTACCCCCACTCATTGTCATACCAAGAAAGTACTTTCACTAAATTACCCTCCATTACCATTGTGCTCATAGCATCAACAATTGATGAATGTGAGTCCTTTTGGAAATCCTTGGAAACAAGCGGCCTGTCTTCCACCTTTAATATTTCGGGAATCTCTGCAGCACGTTTTTTAAGTGCGTTATTTACCTCTTCAGCTGTAACATCTTTCTCCAGCTCAACGGTCAGGTCAACTAGCGAAACCGTCGGCGTAGGCACGCGTACAGCCATACCCGTCAGCTTGCCTTTTAGCTCTGGAATAACCAAGCCAACTGCCTTTGCAGCACCTGTAGTCGTCGGAATTATATTCTGTAAACAGCTTCTTGCGCGACGAGGATCTTTTGATGGTGAATCTAATACATTCTGAGTCGCAGTTACGGCATGAATAGTGGTCATAATCCCTCTCTTAATTCCAAAAGCGTCGTGAATAGCTTTGGCAATTGGAGCTAAACAATTTGTTGTACAGCTCGCATTAGAAAGAATCACTTCATCACCGGTCAAAATATCCTCATTACAGCCCATTACAATTGTTGCATCAACCGGTTCATCACCTTTGGCAGGTGCAGAAATAATCACCTTTTTAGCACCAGCCTGTACATGGAAATTTGCCTTTTCTTTAGTCCTGAAAACACCCGTACACTCCATAACAACATCAACCCCTAAGTCTTTCCATGGCAGTTTTGTTGGATCAGGTTCAGCAAACATTTTAATGGCTTTGCCATCCACAACCATTTCACTGCCTTTTAATTCAACTTTTCCGGGGTATCTGCCGTAAGTTGAATCAAATTCAAAAAGAAGAGCAAGCATAGAAGGATCGGTCAGATCATTGATTGCCACCACCTCAAGATCCTTATTGCCCTGCATAATAATATGCATGATCTGACGGCCAATGCGACCAAAACCGTTTATAGCTATTTTCATTGTCTTTTTTGTTAAAGATTAATTTATATATAATTTGATAAGTCATAAGTCGTAAGTCTTAAGTTGTAAGCTTAATCCTTACAACTTACTCCTTAAGGCTTAGTAAAACAGGCTGCTCACAGATTTTTGGTGAGAAATATTAGAAATAATATGAGCGATTAATGGAGCGATTGAAATCTGTTTTAATCCTTTGAACTTTTTCTCTTTAAGAATAGGTATGGTATCGGTTACCACTACCTCCTTAAATCCAGCTTGTGCCAAACGCTTTGAAGCTTTGCCGGAAAAAATAGCGTGAGTTGCAGCTAAATACATATCCTTGCCAGCACCACTTTTTGTAAGGGCTTCATGGGCAGCGGCAACACTGCCGGCTGTATCAATCATATCGTCGTAAATAATACAAGTTTTCCCCTTTACATCACCAACTACATGAGTGGTTCTGGCTTTATTGTGTTCAGGGCGTGATTTATGCAAAATTGCAATCGGAACTCCCAAATCATCAGCCAACTTTTTAGCATTTTTTGCACCGCCAGCATCGGGAGAAACAACAACAGCATTCTTTAATTTTTTACTTTTAAAGTAACTTGCAAACAATTTATGAACACTGATGTTATCTACCGGTACATCAAAAAATGCCTGTGCCTGATCTGCATGAAGCTCAAAGGCAATTACATGATCTGCGCCTGCAGTTACCAATAGGTCCGCCATAACCTTTGCGCTAATAGGTTCACGAGGAATATGAACCTTGTCTTGCCGGGCATAACCAAAATGGGGGATAATCACACGTACTTTTTTAGCGAAGGAAAGTTTTGCCGCATTAATCATCAAAAACAACTCCATAAAATCTTCATTCACCAGCTGATCGCGACAAGTTTGAAGCAAAAATACCTCCTGCCCTCTAATAGTCTGTTCTAAGACAACATATTTTTCACCACAGGAAAAAGTAGAACGCTTGATTTTACCAAGCCCCCCTTTGGTTAACGCAGCAACTTCTTTTGCCAGCTCTGGGTGAGAAGATCCAGCAAAAAGTGTGAATTTTGATTGAGCCATATTTTTACGTTATGTTCGAGGAATATACTAACAGTTTTTTTTGAAATGTGAAAACTTGAAAACTTAAAAATTTGAAAATTGTATTCACTTCAATTGAGCTTGTGAACAATTTTCAAATTTTTATAATTTTCAAATTTCCAAAAAGTACTCATGAATCCTGCTGTCCTGCGTCAGCTCAGGATGGAAACTGCCTGTCATAATTTTGCCCTGTTGAATAAGTACAGGCGTTTTCCCGTATTTCGCAAGAACTTTCACATTCGATCCTATTTTCTTAACTTTCGGCGCCCTAATAAACACTCCATCATACCTGGAGTCCGGACTCCTAAGGAGTCCGGACTCCAGGGTTAGCTCCGTTTCAAAACTATCCAACTGACTACCATACGCATTCCTATCCACATCTGCATCAACAAGTCCCATTTGGGAAAGAATGATCATGCCGGCGCATGTGCCAAAAATAGGGAGTCCGGACTCCCCTTGCCCCTTCAGCCACTTATCCAAACCGGTCTTTTTAAGCAACTTTGTCATAGTTGTACTTTCCCCCCCAGGCAAAACAACACCATCAATCTTTTTGTCCTTTACGTCAGATAAACTGCGGATCAAAAAAACCTCAGCACCCAACTTTTCCATCATCCTCTGATGCTCCACAAACGCTCCCTGAAGTGCGAAAATACCGATTGTTTTTTGCTGCTTCGACATACTTTAATAAATTTACAATTTCCAAGCACCTCCGCCTCAGGCGGACCAAACAATACTCAATAATCAAATTACAATGATCAAAATAAATATCAAACAATGAACGTAAAATGTCGAATAATGATTGAGTAAATACATTCTACATTCGATATTAAAAAATTTTGGACATTGAAAATATTGTAAATTGTAATTTGTTTGGGATTTGTAAATTGGTAATTAAGCTATAGGTTCATCTCCAAATAATTTCCACTCGGCCCATTCAACGTAAGCTGTTTGAGAGTTCCATTTTTCACAAAAATAATTTTCTTTGAACGTGCAGGGTATGCAACCGGCGTACCTTCATCTTTATTTGTAATTACATGACAATTCTCTCCCTCAAAATCACAAATACGCACATCATTTTCAGTCGTAATAAGCAAATTAGATTCATTATAAAAATACTGAGCGGATTCAATTACTCCTGAATATCGAGTAATAAAAATTTCTTCATCACCATCCATAACCCAAAGCTCATTACCTTTAATTATCAAATCACTTTCAATAGTTCGTGGATGATATGAGACCTCATCAGCTAACTGCCAATCACCTTTATTCACATTAACTTCATATCTGCCATCAGTTGTATCAGTAACTAAATTATTATTATCAACCCAGACCACATCCATAATCTCAGCAGGAGTTTCCAAAAATATTGTGGCTGAGCCGGATGCGGAAAAAATCTTTATTACATCAAAAGCTTTGTCATAAGCGGCATAACGAGATTGATTCGGTGAAACCCAAACCTGCTCCACACCCTCTTCAAGCACAGTAGTCATGTAATATTCAGGCTTTGGGATAAGTAAAATCTGAGAATATAAACTCACTTTCTCATTGTCTAAATAAATATTTTTGTTCCATGAAAAGTACCCATCCTTCTTCACCTCCAGGCTATGTGTGCCAAGATTAAGACCAAAGATTTTATCGCAAGCTTTACTGCTATAAAACTCATCATCTAAATATAAATCGGCTTGCTTAGGCGCCATACAAACATCAATCACACTGGTTTGTACCACCTGATTCTCCTCAAAATCATATCGATAGCCATATGTAATAAACAGCGAAAACAAAAACACACCAACAAAGATGGCTATTGAAAAAACTTGGGCCAATATTCTGAACAATATTTTTTTCAAGAGGTTTAATTTATACCATTCTCAAGCGGGAAACGCAAGAATTATTTGCCCGCCCTTGCTTTCACATCTGCCACACAAGAGCCAGGACAACGTTTATCACACTCAGGATTAAAACAAGTGAAACAATCCATACGAAGGCCATTTATATATGTTGCCAATTGCATAAAAGAATCAGTTCCTTTTAGTCTTTCAATAGGCACATCATCATAATCCAGCAATAGTATTCTGGCTATATATTGCAGTATGGTATGTACCTGCCCCCTCGTCGCGCAAGCCTTATCGTTTGCCTGCTCAGCTAAATTCCTACACATATCTCTAAAATCGCCAATCTTGTCAGCAGGAATATCCGGCAAATCCTTATCTTGATCTCTTGCCCATCCTTCTAGCAGATCAACTACGTTCACCCGAGTGTGGCAGGGCAGTGCCTGATATACCTCAGTAGGCGGGTTACCTGCTATCAAAGTTAATATTCTCTCACCGAACCCCCTTTTTTGGCGTACTGGTTTTTCAGACATTTTTCTAAATTATGCAAATAGGGATACTATTTAATCATAATACCTATATGTTGTCAAACATAAAAAAACCAAATCTAAAATCCCGACGGAGCCCCGCTAAGGCGGGAGTCGACGGCTGTCAGCTGAGACCCCCCGTTAAGCGGGACTCTCTCAGAAATATTGTCAAACTATTTCGGCACCACCTCTGTCCCCCCAGCCCCATCTTTCACAATCCACTTCCCGGATTCCTGAATCTTATCCCTAATTTCATCAGCCTTGGCCCAGTCTTTGTTATCGCGAGCTTCATTGCGCTCCAAAATCCATTGGGTAATTTGTGGTGGTAATTCAAATTCAATTGGCTCATCCAATTTCAACCCCAAAACAGTATCCATTTTCTTAATTGTGGACAATTTATCAGCATCTTTTATGGACACATCGTCCATAAGCTCCCAGGCCATAGCAAGCGCTTGAGGCATATTAAGGTCATCACTAATAGCGTCCATAAATTTGTCGATATAACCCTGGTCAATCTCGCCTTCGGTATCACCGAGGGCCATTACTTTTTCACGCAATCTTCGGAATCCTGTTCGCGCTGCATCCACTCCATCCCAATCAAATGCCAACTCTTTTCTGTAATGCGACTGGAGACAGAAATAACGATAATCCATTGGGTCATAACCTTTCTGAATCAATGTAGCAATAGTCAAAAAATTCTCACCGGACTTCGCCATTTTTTCTTTGTCCTTCATCACCAAAAAGTTCCCATGCATCCAATATTTCACCCAAGGATGCTTTCCGCTCGCCCCTTCCGCCTGCGCAATTTCATTGGTGTGATGAACCGGAATATGATCAATTCCACCGCAGTGAATATCAAATTGATCACCGAGATATCTTGAGCTCATCGCACTACACTCAATATGCCAACCGGGAAAACCACGTCCCCATGGCGAGTCCCACTGCATCTCCTGATCACCGTGTTTTGATTCTACAAACCAAAGTACAAAGTCATGTGGATTCTTTTTATTTGGGTCCACCTCAACTCTTGCAACAGCTTCCGACTCTTGTTTTTCTAATTGTCCGAGCTCTTTGTAATGCTCGAATTTCGAAGTATCGTAATATACATTCCCGTTTTCACCGATATATGTAAATCCATTTTCCTCCAATTGTTTAATCTGATCGATCATTTCCTCAACATGATCAGTCGCCTTTGGTTTAGCAGTTGGTTTTAATAAATTGAGCCGATCCATATCCTCCAAAAATGCCTGAGTATAGTACTCCGCAATCTCCCAAACAGTCTTTTTCTCACGCTCGGCGCCCTTTTTCATTTTGTCTTCACCCTCATCCGCATCCGAAGTCAGATGCCCAACATCCGTAATATTCATCACATGATTTACGATATATCCGTTAAACTCAAGCGCTCTACGCAAAAAATCCTCAAACACATAAGTTCTCAAATTTCCAATATGCGCATAGTTATAAACAGTCGGCCCACAACAATACAAACCAACTTTATCAGGTTTTGCTGGTTCGAATTCTTCTTTTTGGCGAGTTAGGGTGTTGAAAAATTTCATCATTTTTTATTTACAAAACCAGTGTAAATCAAAAATCGCAAATCTCAAATCACAAATCATACCCCTTGCCTTTGCCTTTGCCTTTGCCTACACTGCAAGTGTTATGAAACTCTCCGTAATCATCCCCACACACAATCGCGCTGACGTCCTAAAAACATGTCTCGAAAAAGTAATCGCCCAGCAAGGCGTGGATTTTGAAGTAATTGTGGTAGACGACGGGTCAACAGATCATACGGAAAAAATCGTAAAACAATTTATCGACCCCGAAGGCGCGCAATCGATTGCGCGCCTTCGGGGAACCGACATCCGTTACATCAAACAGTCTGGATCTCACCAAGCCGTTGCCCGCAATCGCGGAGTCGAAGTCGCAACCGGCGAAATTATCGTATTTATTGGCGATGATATATTCGTAGAACCTGAATTTTTGATAAAACACCACGATCGCCACACAGAAAACCCCGATGAAAATGTGGTCGTTCTTGGTTTTACCACCTGGGATCCAAATTTGCCTAAAATCACCAAGTATATGCGATTTTTGGAGGATTCCGGCTGGCAATTTGGCTACAAATTCCTACACCCAAAATGGATTGGGCGGATGGATCCATTTAAATTTTTCTACACATCCAACATTTCCCTCAAAAAATCGTTTCTGGAAAAAGAAAAATTCAATGAGGATTTTCTATTCTACGGATGGGAAGATATAGAACTTGGTTATCGTTTATGGAAACATCACGATATGAAAATGTATTACGAACCACAGGCAATTGCTTACCACCACCATTACATCGATGAAACAGATTTGGTAAAAAAAATGAGAAATGTAGGAAAATCCGCATTGCATTTTCAGCACCTGCAACCAGATATCCAAATAATTCCAAGAGGGATGAAGGCGATGGTCTTAAAGCTGGCAAGTAACAAATATACCCTCCCAATATTCCGTCTGCTCGGCAAAAACACATATTACAAGCTGAAATCCTGGAATGAATTTTTTCATGGAGTTGAAGAAGAATTTTAATCCGCGTAAGTTGCTTTTTATACGTTTTTTCCTTAAGATAAATCGTAGTTTCAAATATAAAATTATGAATAAAAAAATCATTAAAACCCTCGCAATTATTTTGGTGTTAATGGCACCAATCCTTTTAACCGGATGCCTGAAGAAAAAATGTCCCGACCCCACAGATAACATCCCCGGCACCAGCACCTTTAGAAGTGATTGTCCTTACGAAGAAGAAGACGGAACAATATCAGGAACGCGCTATTTGGATTTTTATTTTGTGTATGACGACACAGACGCTTTTAAAGAACAAATTCAGGCTTTTCAAAGCAAAAACCCCGGTCTTGTTATCCGCACCAAAAAATTTGTTGATTTAGATGAATATGAAGATTTGGTTATCAATGAAATTGCAGAAGGCGAAGGTCCTGATGTATTTATGATTCACAACTCCTGGCTCACAAAACACTACAAAAAACTCATGCCATTACCCCTCGACCAGCCAATCGTGATGAACGCAGATCTTTTCCGACAAACATTCTTTCAGGCAGCAGCCGACGATCTGATAATCGACGAGCGAATATATGGCATGCCGCTTTCCATCGACAACTTAGCCATTTTCTATAACGAACAGTATTTCAAAGATCTAATCGCCACCACGGATGAACCTGGTGATTTATGGGAAGATATCAAAGAACAGGTATTCCAACTGACCAAACGCGACAACAGCCCAGAACGCTTTTCTCTCGCTGGTATAGCACTGGGCCGCGCAGATAATATCTCAAGTGCAGTCGACATTTTACTCGGAATGATGCTCCAGTACGGCACCGAATTTTATGATGAAAAAGAAGAGCAGGCTATTTTTGCGAATCAGCAGTCCGGTACAAGTGGCATAGATAAACCCGGTGTAGCAGCTTTTGAACTCTTCACCAGCTTCGGTCTGCCCAGCTACAAAAATTACAGCTGGAACGAAACTATCACCGGTTATGTGCCAGAAGACATGGAAATCAATCCATTCATACGTGGCAAGGTAGCAATGATTATCGGTTATCCATATTTGTACGATACGATTGTAAACGCCATCCAAAATCAACAAAAAGCAGGCGGAGAACACATTGATGTAGAAGATGTTGGCATCGCCCCTTTTCCACAACTAATCAGCGGACAAGAAGCAACTAAACGAGACACTTACGCAAGTTACTTTCCACTTGCAGTTGCACGCACAACCGACATGTCCAATACTGCATGGTCATTCATCCAGTTCCTTACAAGTGCAGATGCTTTGCAGACTTATCACAAAATAACCAACCGCCCTACAAGCCGCAAAGATATGGTTACAGAACAGCAAACGGAAGCTCTATTCGGCACATTTGCATATCAGGCCTCTTTTGCTAAGAGTTATACGATTTATGATGACGCCTCTTACAGAACAGTTTTTGAAAATGCTATTCAAGATGTTGTCAAAAACATATTAACACCAGAAGAAGCCTTAGAAGAGGCGCAGGGAAAAATTACTTGTGTTGTTAAAAGGGAAAAAGGTCTAATTGATTCTGGAACAGATTGCGATATTTAGTTTGTTCCTATACCTAGTCGCAACCAGGCACTAGGCACACTTTTATGTTAAACAAACTTAATCAAATTCTCTGGGGCACATTTCTCTTCACATTCCCTTTTAGTTTACGTTTTGTTGTATACGAACAATTTAGCTACCGCTTCGGCAACTTTAACCCCTGGGTCACCGGCTTCATATATCTACCAGAGATTCTTTTGGGAGTTGTTTTTATATTATGGCTGATTGAAAAATTTCGCATTTTGCATTTCACATTTCGCATTTCATGGAGCTGGATTCTATTATTCTTATTTATTGTCAACGCTGGCGTCATCACGTTCTTAAACGGCAACCTAATCTTGTTTGGATTTTTTGCATTGCGAATTTTAGAAGCAATCATAATTTACCTGCTCATTGTCGATCAGCTTTTACCACCAAAAACTATCATCAAAATCCTGCTCGCCGCAGCCTCACTGCAGATAATCTGGGGGTGGATGCAATGGAAATTAAACCATTCACTCGGTTTAACCTGGCTTGGCGAAGCAGTCGTAAGTTCTGAAACCATGGGTGTGGCAAAAACAGACGTTGCTGAAGGAATAAAACAAATCCGTCCATATGGCTCCTTCCTGCACCCAAACATTCTGGCGGCATATTTAATGGTAATTATGTTCATCAGCCTATCATACCTGAAAAAATACCGTCTCCTCTTTTGGCTGATTTTCCTCACTGGCGGAATTTATTTTACTCATAGCAGGGCAGCTGCACTAATCACCTTAGTCGGTTTCGGCGCCATCATTCTTTTCTCGTTTCTTAAAGAAATTAAGATCAAAAGATGGATATCATTAATCACTCTCATCATCTTAATACTCGGCAACGTATGGTTTTTTCAAAATAGTTATGCAGTAAAAATAACAGACACTTCCTGGCAGGAACGCTTAGAACAAAACGTCATCAGTCACAATATGTTTTGGCAAAATCCTATAGGTGTCGGTACCAGCAATTTTACTTTAGAAATGGAAAATTTTTCTGCGGACAAATTAATGCCATGGAATTTTCAGCCCGTACACAACACATACTTCTTAGCCTTAAACGAAACTGGAGCACAAGGGCTCATACTCTTGCTAATTGCCATTGCCATTATTTTTTATCGTTATTGGAAAACTCCTCCAGACGGTTTTCTCGGAGACAGCAATTTTATCCCACTTCTTGTCCTGGTCCTGATAGCCCCATTCGACCATTTTTTATGGGACAGCTTCATCGGCATAATTTTAATTGCAATAACTATTGGCTTCTTCCGTACGAATATTAATCCAGAATCAATTGAAAGCAATTTATAACACCTTTAAACCAGAGGAAACAATCGACCTGGGAGAGCGCTTAGCTTACCAGCTGCAAGGCGGAGACACCGTCCTTCTCTTTGGCGATCTCGGTTCCGGAAAAACCCACTTCACAAAAGGAATCGCCCGCGGTCTCGGCATAACCGAAACCATAAAAAGCCCAACCTTCGCCTATGTAAATAAATATCCAATTGGGTCCACAGCGAAGCGGGTCCACAGCGAAGCGGGTCCACAGCGAAGCGGGTCCACAATTGGAAATTTGTATCACTATGATCTCTACCGCCTAAACCCAGGCCACGACCTAAGTTCTCTCGGTTACCATGAAACTATTGAAGACGAACGCGCCATCAACGTTGTGGAGTGGGCAGATAGACTAGCGGAAGGTTACCCTAAAAAATACGTCCGCATTGATTTCGAAGCGAGAGATGAGACTCACAAAATCACCATTGAATTCATAGACCCTGAAATCGTTCCGGAAAATGAAATCGAAAATTTTTTCGAAGAATGGAGCACGCCTCTCCATGTCCGCGCCCACATAAAACAGGTTACAAATGTGGCTATACAAATCGCGCAAAATTACATCCAAAAAGGCGAAATAATCAATCTCAATCTCCTATATTCCGCCGCCATGATGCACGATATTGCCCGTATTTGCGATTTCAGAACATTAGATAAAGATCAATTTTCCGAAGAGATCAAAGATGAAGCATGGGAAAAATGGAAAGAGCAGAGAAAGAAGTATGGGGGGCAGCACCATGCGGATATCGCAGCTAAATTTTTTGAAGATATTGGATATCCAAAAACCGCCAAATTAGTTTATATACATAAATCACGTGTCATTGCAGAAGAGCCGCAGTCCATCAACTCTCTCGAAAAAAAGATAATGTATTACTCCGACAAACGCGTTAAACACGATGAAATAGTCGATTTAAAAGAACGCTTTCGCGATGGCTGGGAAAGATATGGAAAATATGATGATCCAAAAACCCGCAAGTTATTTGAAAAAGTCGAAGAGCGAACTTTTGAATTGGAGAAGGAATTATTTGAGGGGTTGGGTATCGGTCCTGAGGATATAAAATAATGTAAACAAAAACCTGAAGGCGCGGAAACGTTTCCGCGCCTTCAGGTTTTAAATATAATTTTAACGCTGGAGCAATCTTGTAGATTGGTCCAGAGGTTTTGGGTATATGAAAATACTGGACCCCTCTGCAAGAGCGCTCCAGCAAAAATGGCCATCCGCGCCTTCAGGTTTTAAATATAATTTATTAATCCTCTTCCCTCATTTCCTCTTCATCTTCATCATCCTCCTCAGTAGGCGCCTCAACCTCCTTATCTCCACCTAAATCCGTCTGCACATTGAGCGCATCAATGCCGTAGTATTTAAGAAAATTATCGTAAATTAGTTCCACAAGTCCTCCAACGAGCTGCAAAATTAACCAAACGATTGGCATAGCACCGAGCGTTATTACAAGCTGAGAAGTACCTGTTGCCAAAGCCATAAATGCGAGCCCAATACTTATAAAAACACCAAGTGAGATACCATAAATACCAAGCAATGAGTATTCAGCCCCTGCAAGAATTTCCATAATAAGAGCAGAGATAAATGCACTAAGCAAAAAATGTAATGCTGCAACTCCAATAACAATATCCTCATTTATATACACAGCCAGCATATAAAGTGGAATCGTCAAAAAGAAAAGAACCAGATTAAAAAGGAATATATGGGTAATTGTTGTTTTGCGACGGCTGTATTTTTGGTTATCCATAAATGTCACCATCAGTGTCGTAACAGTATTAGCTGTTAATGTACCAACAAAAGCCATAATAATAATGGCGAAAACCGAAATAGAAGTTACTTCTTCTCCCGCAGGGATTACCGGAAGCATAATAAAATACACAACAAAAATAGCAAGTGTTCCGGAAACACCGCCTACAACGCCGCTTAAGAGTCGGAGAAGAAATAATGTGAATGTTAATGGTCTTTTTTCTATCATTTTATTTCTATTAATAAATAAACAATTGATATGTAACAATTGACATATGACATGTGACATGTGACTTCTTGGTCAATTGTCAATTGTCAAAGGTCAATTGTCTATGTTTTAGAATCAGAGAGCATTGCAAGGAACAATCCAATCAATCCAACCGTTACTCCGATATCCGCAATATTGAATACAGGGATAGGTTTTAAAACGATAAAATCGATTACATAACCTTGCACGATGCGATCAATCAAGTTACCAACCGCACCACCCATGATTATACCGAATAAAAGTGGTTTAAGAAACTGACGTTTTTTGCTGGAAAAAATATATTGATATCCAACATGCAGTAATATCGCCAAAACAACTAGCGACCCAATTATCTGCACCATCATTGGCAAACCTATACCAAAAGCAATGCCACTATTTGTTTGAAAATCAGTCAGATAAAAGAAGTTTTTAATAAAAATAATCGGCTTATAAGAAAAGTATGTTACCCATAGTTTTGTAATCACGTCTAATAAGAGCAAGATGGCACCAGAGATAATTGCGATTGTATAATGATGTTTTATAGTGTTTTTCATTAGAACTATATTAATGAATAATTACCAATTTACAAATCACAAATTATAACCCCATCCGTAGAGACGTTGCATTGCAACGTCTCTACGTGGTTTGGGGCTTTTGAATTTGGGATTTTCGCGTATAATGTTTCTGCTATAATTACCATCCAGTTAATATAAATTTTTTGCCTAAAAACCAACCAATCGACCGGGTACTGGCTATCGTGATTTTCTGTCTTCTTATTTTCGGAATCATTATGATTTCCAGTGTAAGCGTCTACGAATCCTATCAGCTTACTAGCGATATGGTCCGGCAAGGGATAATGGATGAGCCAACAAACAGTTTTTATTTGTGGCGGCACTTTTGGCGCGCGATTCTCGCTATTCCTCTTTGGGTTTTTGCAATTTATTTTCCATTAACATTTTGGAAACAAATCGCCCTTCCATTATTCGTTATTTCCTTGGTTCTTTTGATCGCTTTATTTTTGCCGGGAATAGGTGCGAATTATGGGACATCAACAAGTTGGATAAACATCCCCTTCCTACCGTCTGTCCAGCCAGCTGAAATTGTAAAGCTAAGCCTAATATTTTACTTAGCGGTTTGGATGGAAAAGCGGCAGGAGCTGGTCCGCTCATTTCAATACGGCTTCATCCCCTTTACCGTCCTGCTCAGTATGGTTGTAATACTCCTTGCCATGCAACCGGATTTCGGCTCCGTGCTTGTAATTGCGATAGTTGCAGCTAGCATGTTTTTTGCGGCCGGAGGAAATGTATTGCATATTTTTTCAGGCGCACTTTTGGCATCTTTGATGGCATACCCAATCATTATGAGTAAGGAATATATCCGAAACAGATTCCTTGCATTTTTAAATCCGGATCTCGACCCGCTCAATATCGGATTCCAAATAAAACAAGCCCTTATCGCCATTGGCAGCGGTGGTTTATTCGGAGTTGGTTTTGGTAAATCCATCCAAAAATTTGGTTATTTACCAGAAGTACAAGGTGACACAATTTTTGCCGCAGCCGCGGAAGAATTAGGTTTTCTGCGTATCGCCTTTTTGGTATTAGCTTACGGAATTATCGCCTATCGCGGTTATCATATCGCCATGCATGCTAAAGACAGATTCTCTATGCTTATCGCTGTGGGGATCACAAGCTGGTTCACATTCCAGGCAATAATCAACATGGGTGTAAATTTAGCAATATTACCTTTAACAGGTTTAACACTTCCTTTTATTAGCTATGGAGGATCATCGCTTCTTGTTAGTATGATAGCGGCAGGAATCCTTCTAAATATTTCACGTTATGCACAAGCAAAAACATATTTTGTTGACAGGCGGCGGATCAGGCGGACACATTATTCCCAATCTCGCCGTCGCCGAAGAACTTAAGTTACAAGATCCATCCGTAGAACTTATTTATTTGGGATCCCGTAATATTCTGGATGCACAATTAGTGCAGCCATACGCCATACCTTTTTATGGAATTTTTGCAGGCAAATTACGGCGTTATTTTTCATGGCAGAACTTCATCGATCCTATTTTTGTACTTATCGGTTTCATTCAATCTCTCTTCATCATAATCCGATTTTGGCCGGATGTGATATTTTCAAAAGGCGGCTACGTCAGCCTGCCAGTGGTTTTAGCTGCATTTATTTTGCGCCGCCCAATCATCCTGCACGAGTCCGATAGCGTGATGGGGCTCGCCAATCGCATAGCTTCAAAATTGGCAATTAAAATATGCGTATCTTTCCCAAATCTCGCTGAAAATAACGAAAAATTTATTCTCACCGGCAATCCAATACGCAAAAACATTCTCAACGGCAATCCGGATATAGGTTACAAAATAACCAAATTCCATCCGCAAAAACCAACAGTCCTAGTGTGGGGCGGCAGTCTTGGAGCCCAGAAAATTAACGAAATGATCGAAAGGGATTTCAGCAAATTAAAATCTCATTTTCAAATAATTCACATAACTGGTGCTGGAAAAGGCATAAATATTCCCGCGGCCTGTCCAGACCGGGGCAGGCAAAATCCGTCATACTGCTCTTTTGAATATCTGGATGAAGAACTAAAACACATTTATGCCATTACGGATTTTGTTATAGGTCGTGCAGGAGCAAATTCTATTTACGAGCTAACTTTAATCCAAAAACCAAACATCCTTATCCCCCTCCAAAACGCTGACCAGCAAAATAATGCGGCATATTTCGAATCAATCGGCGCCAGTCTGGTTTTAAGAGAAGAAAATTTATATGACTTACTCTTGGCGTTATGGGAAAATCCAAATAAGCAAGAAATGATGAAAGAAGCCCTTAAGTCGATTGCAAAACCTGAGGCCGCTTCTGAGATTGCTAGTTTAATACTTAAAACCAATAGAAGACCCCATTGAAGACCCAATAGTGGGCCCAATGGTTACCGATGGTAAACAATAGGGTCTACAATGGGCCTACAATGGGCCTACAATCGGAAATATGAAAATAGGCATCAACGCACGTTTCCTGGCATACCCTTATACCGGAATAGGTCAATACACCTATAATTTGTTGCATGCTTTGTCAGAAATAGATAAAGATGATGAATACTTATTATTCACTCCGCAATTAGTTGAATTAGCACTCCCGAATTCCTTCCAGCAAATCCGTGTACCGGAGGCAGAATACAATTCTCCAAGCCTGCGAAAGGCGCATTGGGAGCATGTTTTAGTCCCTCAGGAAATGAAAAAAATGGGCGTGAATTTGGCGCATTTCCTGTACCCATCAAATCCAATTAAATCATTAAAGATCCCAACAGTTGTTACAGTCCATGACGTAATCCCCTGGGTATTACCGGAATATAAAAAGCGCCTAAGATCCCGAGCCTACAATATGTATGCAGCATGGGCCTTAAAAAAGGCAGACCATATCATCACTGTCTCCAACTTTTCCAAAGGAGAAATTCAGCGCCTCTTTAAAATTGAAGACAAAAATATAACCGTTATATATAATGCACCCCCAATAATTTCCGGCAGAGTCATGCCGCCAAATTTGCCTTTGCGCCGGGATTTTCTGTTATATGTTGGCGGATATGATGAACGCAAAAACGTTCCAGCCCTTATGCTGGCTTATCAAAAACATATAGCCAATCATTACCCGATCGACCTTATTTTAGTAAACGGAGAAGACAGAGATTTAGAGCAATTCATTACAGATGATTTTTGTGAAAGGGTTGATAATCGCATCCCCGTAAAACCAAAAGGACGCATTATATTTACCGAACCGCTTTCATCAGATGAGCTGAATAGTTTATATAAACAGGCTAAAGCCCTTGTACATGTATCTCATTATGAAGGATTTAATTTGCCGCTAGTAGAAGCCATGTCCCAAGGCATTCCAATTATTGCCGCTGACATTCCGGTTAATCACGAAGTCACAGCAGATGGAGCATTTTTTATAGATCCATCAACAATTGATTCTATAGGATTAGGAATTCACGAGTTTCTCAACAACCGATTACTGCAAAAAGAATTAAAGGAAAAAAGCCAAACTCGCGGAAAAGATTTCAGTTGGGAACAATGTGCTGAAGAGACCCTATACGTCTATAATCTATTTACCTAAAAACAAAACGATTAAACGATGAAATTCCAAAATCCAAATCCCTCCGCTTGAGGCGGACCAAACAATATTCAATAGCCAAATTACAATACCTCAAAATACACCATTCAGCCGAAGGCGAGATCGATCAATCTCGCCTTCGGAAGGGGGTTGATTTTATTTATTTGTAATTTGATTATTGAAAATTGGAAATTGTTTGGGATTTGGTGCTTGGAAATTGAAAATTATTGTAGTATCGTTATGTCGTAACATCGTTATTTCGTCAAAAATATGTCAGTAAGCTTCATAATATTCACCGTCATTCACATCGCTGTTTTGGCATTTTTTGTTGAACTTTTAAGAAGAACTGCTATACGCGCACGTGAATATCCTCTGGAAGACACCAGTGAAACCATTCCTTTCGGCATTTTGAAACTGCGTTATATAATTATTTTATATATTTTAGTCTACATTGCGTGGATTGTTTTTTCTTTCTGGCTATACTCCGTTTTTCTCGGTGGAGATATACTCCTTTCCCCCAAAGCATCTTCTCTTAAAAATGTGATACTTGATTTATAGCTTTTAACCAATGGTGGCGCAATTGTGGAGCCACTTCGTTGTAGCGCAATTGTGGATATGATTAGTAAGACAGCCACAAAAGCTCCACAAAAGCTCCACAAAAGCTCCACCACAGATACATGGAACATGATAAAATTGCCGTCCTCGATTTTGGTGGCCAATATGCACATTTAATTGCTAACCGTATACGCCGCCTGGGTGTTTATAGTGAAATTTTAGATAATGACACACCCGCTAAAACACTAAAATCCTATAAAGGAATAATCCTTTCCGGAGGCCCGCAAAGCGTAAATGCGGTACACGCTCCAAAATGTGATCCAAGGATATTCGAATTGGGTGTCCCGGTTTTAGGCATTTGTTATGGTCACCAATTAATACACCATACACTGGGCGGCCTCGTTGTTCCCGGAAAAACCCAGGAATACGGCCTTGCAAAACTTACAATTACAAAACCTGTTGGTATTTTTGAAAATTTAAAATCCCAGTACCGCGTCTGGATGTCCCACTTTGATCAGGTAAAAGAAATAGCCCCTGATTTTGAAGCTATTGGAACAACTTCCGATTGCCCGACAGCAGCTCTTGCAAATACAGAAAAACATTTTTACAGCATCCAATTCCACCCGGAAGTGACACACACGGAAGAAGGAATGAAAATGTTGGATAATTTCGTGAACATCTGTAATGTCAAACGCGACTGGAGCATAGAACAATTCATTGAAGAGGAAATAAATGAAATCAAAAATAAGATTGGTAATAAAAAAGTATTCCTGCTCGTATCCGGCGGTGTCGATTCAACGGTCTGTTTTGCGTTACTTGAAAAAGCCTTGGGCAAAAAACGCGTTTACGGCCTCTTGGTCGACACAGGCTTAATGCGATTAGATGAAGCAAAAAAAGTAAAGGAAAGCCTTAAAAATGCAGGTTTTGAAAATTTGCACGTGGCAGATAAAAGCGAAGCATTTTTTATGGCTCTAAGGGGTGAATCAGACCCAGAAAAAAAACGAAAAATTATCGGTGATTTATTTTGGAACGTTAAAGAGGATGTAGCCGAAGAACTAAAACTCAACCCAGATGAATGGATTATGGGGCAGGGAACTATCTACCCGGATACCATTGAAACCGGCGGCACAAAACATGCCGATAAAATCAAAACCCACCACAATCGAGTCGACCTGGTTCAGGAAATGATACGAGCCGGCAGGGTAATAGAACCAATAGCACAGCTTTATAAAGATGAGGTCCGAGTCCTCGGTGAAAAACTCGGATTGCCTCATAAAATGGTTTGGCGCCAGCCATTCCCCGGTCCAGGCTTAGGAGTCCGGACTCTGTGTGTGAGCGAAGAAGCTGCAAAAAATCCTCAGTCTTTTGATGATGTGGAACAAAAAATCACAGATTTAATTAAACAAAATTTTCAATTAGATGATATTAAAGTTCGTGTCCTCCCAATCCAATCAGTCGGCGTGCAGGGGGATGAACGCACTTACCGTCGCCCGGTTGCCTTGTTCACCAAACTGAGAGATTGGGACTTGCTGGAGGAAATATCAACGGTTATCACCAATAATTTCCGAGAGGTAAATCGCGTAATACTAACCCTAAAAGGTGAATTTGGTGATTTTGTTTTAAAAGCATCAGACCTTAATCCAAAACGTGCATCCTTACTCCAAAAAGCCGATGACATCGTGAGTCAAATTATGGAAAGCGCACCAGAAGACTATGGAATTTGGCAATTTCCCGTAGTCCTCATCCCAACAAGCACAGAAAAAGGAAGTGAATCAATCGTTCTTCGACCCATCGTCTCCACCGAAGCTATGACAGCCAGCTTTGCCCGTATTGATCCACCCGTCATAGAACAAATTGTAGAGCGGGTCAGCGTCGAAAAAACCCTCTCTCACATTTTCTACGACCTTACGCACAAGCCTCCAGGTACGATTGAGTGGGAGTGATATCATTTTTCATTTGAGATTTTTCATTTTTCATTTTATTTGAAAATTGAGAATTGATAATTGAAAATTGAATTTATCGCATTTATGTGATAGATTAAATCCTACTTAATTTTGATTGTGACAAAAGAAAAGATTCCAGACTTAAAGGCATTGGTCGAAAAGGCCAAAAAAGGAGATACCGTAGCATTCGGTCAAATTTATGATGCTCTGGTTAAACCGGTTTATCGCTATATTTATTATCGCGTAGATCCGCAAATTGCAGAAGATTTAACCGAAGAAACTTTCTTAAAAACCTGGCAGAATTTAAAGAAATATAAGAAGGGAAAAACCCCTTTTTCATCCTGGGTTTTTAAAATTGCGCACAATCTGGTTTGTGATTATTACCGAAAACATCAGCCTGTATCTGAAATTAATGAAAACCTAATTGATCCGCAAGAACACCTTAGTCCTAAACGCCGGATTAACGTTAAATTCAACCAAATTAAATTACGCCAGACAATTAAAAAATTACCGGATAGCTATCAGCAAGTCATAATCCTAAAGTACATTAATGAGCTGGATAATGCGGATATTGCCAAAACAATCGGTAAATCCGAAGGTGCAGTTCGCGTGCTCCAATTCAGAGCCTTGCAACAATTACGCTCATTACTTGGCGAAAAACAGGAAGATTTTTGAAACAAAAATTAACTTTTTACGTTATATATAACGGACAAGAATCTATAAGTTATGGATGACCTCAAAAAAGCACTGGCTAAACTACCAAAAATAGACCCTTCTAAAGGGTATCTCAGGCAATCCAAAAATCGCTTAATGAACCAAATCCAGCTACATCAGCACGAAACCTGGTTCATGGCCTTTTTAAAGAAGCTCGGTCGAGTTATGCCATCCGAAGCATTTGTAGCCCAAGCCCGAATGCGGCTTATGGAGCAAATCAGCATAGTCAAAAAGCCTGCTTTTGCCTGGCTTTACTTTACAAAACGGCTCGTTGCATCAACCATGGTCATGCTTATTGCTGTAACCGCTACATTATTTTTTGTAGAAGGGGGTCAGGTTGTAAACGCCTATGAAGACACATATATCGAAGTTGTTTCTGGCAGTGTAACAGTAAAACACGCATATCAATTGATTTGGGATGAAGTAGAAGGTCAAACAGAACTGGCTGCTGGCGACCTAATCCGCTTAGAAGAAGGTGCAGAAGCTGTTGTGCATTTTTTTGATGACACGCAACTCAGGCTCGCTGAAAATTCATCTCTCCTGATTAGCAAATTAACAGTTAGCCCGGCTTATTCACGTCAGGGGATTATCGAGGTATCATTACACGAAGGTAATGCCTGGGCGCAAACATTAAACGTAAATGATGGCTATGCATCTTTTACAATGGTCACTCGCGATGCGGTTATTAAGGCTATAAATTCAACATTTAATGTTCAAACCCACCTATCTCAGCCAACATCTGTGCAGGTTTTTCAGCAAGAAGTACAGCTTACCGTCCTCAACCCCGAAACCCTAATGGATGTGGACTCTTTTGTTATTAAGGCAGATGAACAAATTACTATTAATTCATTAAGCCAGTCAGCTCCTAAAGTAACAGTTATAACAGAACAAAACAAAATTGAAAAATGGGTTCAAAACAACTTACAAAAAGATCAGGACCACCTGACAGCATTACGCGAAGAAGGCCTTAATCAGCTTCGTTTAGCTGCCGGCACATTGCCTGGTGACACACTTTATCCAATCAAGCAGGCAAAAGAACGCCTTAAATTAGCATTTAGTTTTGGCCAAGGTGATGCAGATGCCCAGATTGAAATTGCAAACAAACGCTTAAACGAAGCCATCGTCCTATTAGAACAAGGAGACAGGCAAAATGCCATGGAAGCCTTAATGGCTTATCAAAGCATTGCGAGACAGATTATTGAAAATCAGGAAAACGCACAGTCTGTTACCAACCAACTTATTATCCCTCACCAAAAAGCACTAATAGCTTCTTTCCCAACAGCCGCTCCTATTGGCATGGTTAAGCAGGCGCTTAATCAAACTGAAGAATTGCTTGTTGTTGATCCTATTAAACGTGAAAAGGTTAAACTACAAAATTCCATAGAGCAATTACAGGATATGGCATCTTACATAGAAATCGGGGATATTGACGCCGCAAAAGAGGCACTTATAAATCACGAACTTACCGTCACAAGCATTTTAGATGAGGTTGGAACCATCGAAAATGAAGAGGAGAGAGAATTGCTTGTCAGCGAAATTCTGGAATTACGAAGTAAAGAATTAGCCATGCTTGAAGAAATCACCCTTGAGGTAGAAACTCAATATGCAGTTGATACCCAATTCGCAGCCATGCTAAACAGCGCTGGCGCACAAGCTGAGGAAGAGATGGAACGAACAGTTGCATTTATTACACCTATAATGCCGGAAGTAGTCCAAGAGCAAATTGCTGATAAAGAGCCTGTTCCTAAAACCCTTGCTCAGGAATTTGCAGACAAAGTCAATATCTACAGCACATGGCAGGGCCAGCAAAATCAAATTAACCGATTGTTAGAAGAAGCCGGAGCCAATGCGAGCAATCCAGCCTTCTTAACCGAAATACGAGACGGCCTTGATGGCAGAGCCCGTGATTTGATAAACACCAAGCTCCTTGAATTAAGAAGCATAGCAAAGATTAATAAAGACAAAGCCGTGCAACGCAAAATAGACCGCGCTAAAAGATTGAGAGATGAGGATTAATATTTTTCAAAATATGCCAACTCCAATACCTCTACTCGCTCTCGAGCCTTTCTAATTGCATAAGCGTCTTCGGGATCTTCAAGCATATCAACTACATTAGAACAGATTTCAATCCTACTCCTATCAACCACACTTACTATTGAAAAGCCCCTATTCTGGTCTTGATCTATTTGTTTTAATTGGCGTACGGCTTCTTGTGCCATAGCTCCTTCTAAATCATTTCGCAAACGAGCAGATCCAACAGCTTCATATAATCTTTCCCTTGCCTGCCTTATTTCAGCCTCCTCAAATAATTGTTCTAAAACATTAACTTGTCTTACTGCCTGCTTCATAAGTGTATCTATATTTTCTATTTCATAAATCAGTTTTTGATAATATGCTTTATCAGCATTACCTATTTCTGCTACTGTTGAGTTTTTGCTGAGTAATTTTTCCTCCGCTTTCCTTAACTGCTCTTTATACCAATCCAACTTATCGCGTTTTTCATTTACTTCATTAAGCCGATATAACTCTCTCATTGCACATCCTAATTTGCTTCTTGTAATGCGCATTTCTTCTGATCCCCAATCAACATTATGACCAATCAGTACGTGAGTATGGGGGATTTGCCTTTTTCCGTTTTCTTTGCCTAACAAAACTCTAACATTAGAATTAGGCGTATTAATTATTGCAGGGTTATCTTTACAGTCTTCTGCTACGCTATTAATCCTGACAATGGCACGTGGGCTTTTTATATCAACTACTTCACCTGCACTAAGTCTGTTTATTATTGTTTCACCATCCTTTTCTATAACAATAGGAGCATCTTCTTCTAAAAATCCATTCAAATCATCATCTTCATCATCCTCAGACCCACTGTCCCGAACAGGCTCTTCAGCTTCGCCATTTTCAGTATATCCTTCAATAACAATTGGTAAATTTGCTGTATCCAGAGCTTCACCATTTATGATGATCGGACTATCTTCACACTCATCAGCCGCTTTTAAGATAATGATGGAAGCCCCTTCTTCTAAATTAATTTGCGTTCCTTCGCCAACAAAATGTGCCAAAACGGTGGCTCCGCTTTCAATGGTAAGCTGCGTTTCTGCAACCACAACATTGAAATGAATTTTATCACCTGCATGCACACACTCATCCCGCATTGCAATGTTATACCCCTCTTGATCAAGAAGTTCTTTTGGTATAACAAATGATTTCTCCTCTTCAGGTTCTTCTTCCACACCCATAGGGGCACCAACTGGAGCCTCCATTGGACCACTCCCATCTTCCAATCCACCTTCTCCGTACATTTGCATTATCTTATCAACATCTCTTTTTAAATCAATATATAAAGAATTTAAGAATTCATGTAGAACCCTGCCCCTATTGGCTGAAAATAATGTAAAAAGAAATTCAGCAACACTCTTCCTTCTATTAGTAATAACAAATGGGTATAAGCCAACACGCTCCATAAGAAGTTTGACCTCTGTAACATCTGGATCATCAATGTGCTCAAAAATAAAATTCCACATTTTCTTCAATTTACTTGCCAGTGTGCCTTCTTGCTCAGCTTCTTCGTTGAATTTATCAATAGTTCCCTGCTTCAGCTGTTCGCCAATTTCTTCTCTAAGCCCATTATCTATTAATCGTAATAAGTCTCTCCTTATATAACGCTTATATTCGTCTTGCTGCATTAATTTGTCATGAACCAGCTTCACGAAGTTCATAAAGTTAATGCCGCCTCTAAAAGGTTTCCACATTTCAGTAAGGGCGGTACCAGCATCACCATTAGACAGCTGCACGGCTGCAAAAACTTTTTCCCTATCCATTTTTACTGTATCAATAAGCTTTCTAAGTTCTGAATTATCCTCATTGCCAGACATAAAATGCAGTAATCTTGCTAAATTGTTACGCATTTCACCGCCAGTTCTACCAAACTGGTTTAAAGCATCTTTTTTAGCATCTTCCCACGGTATTTGAGATCTTTTTCGGGACATATTTATGCAAATTTAATACAAGGAGATTATTTTACAATATTAAAAAGAGTATGTCAAGGTAAAAGAACAGGGCTTATTACCTGGCTCCAGCCCCTTCCATCATTATCCTTTATATGAAAACTTACCATCCACCCAAACCTCAAAAGGCCCACCAACTATACCTTCACCTAAAGTTAAATATCTAAAAACAAAACTAGAGCCAGGTTTTATAACAACGTTACGCGTGTCTGACTCTGAATACTCATTCCAACCATACCCCGGTTTATCATCTTGAAATTTTACAACAAATTCTATCAACCTACCCATCACCCTTACACTTAGCTCTTTGCCAGTACGACCCGCATGATTTATTTGATTTGGATCTTCAGGTTCACCACTTCTATCTACTGTTTTGCTTTTCTCTATAGCAGTTTCAACATCATTTGTATCTGTCCATACATCAATGCGAACAGTATCATCTTCTAGTCTACTTAAAAGAATTGTTTTGCCGTCAAAGGTTGTAATTGCCGCAGGAGAATCTTCTTTTGCACCATTAAAAAGATCCAGTATTTCAACAAAAGAATTAGGACATGCCAAATTAATCACCGAATTACCTCCAACAAGACCAAATTTAGCTCTTTCGCCATCCCCAACTCTTTCTTCCATATATTCATGCAAATTCATTGGCAATTCCGCAGCATCCTCTTCTTTATAACCACCTTCACCTTCTCCAAACCGAATCTGCTCCAACGCTAGTTCTAATGATTCAACTAACTCTCGAACTTGTCTAACATTTGAATCTTTAGACATACTTCCACTCCCAAGGGCTGCTCGCCTCTCTCTCCTCTGGTGATTTCCCAGCCTAAATCCATCAATTTGTTTCAATCTACGTACGACATCTGGACCATAAGGCTCAACAGCTTTATACAAAACTTCTTTTGTTTCTTCTAAAACTATTAGCAAAATGGATTCGTCTTCAATTTTTTTTCCGCAAAGTGCAGCCGCAATAATAGTCATTTTATAAGAATAACCACTGTCGCCAATTTTACATCGCAAAACAGATAACAAATTTTGCAGATGCGGCTTTGCCACACTAATAAGATGTGCCTCTCCAGCCCGGTTTGCAATTGCATCTTCTACTTCTTTTAGTCTATCTCCAAGTATGCCAGCAAGATGTAAATCTACCAATCGATTGGACGCAAGCATAATGTCTCTATCAGATTTACCTGCCAACTTACCCAGTAAAAGATCTACATCACTGCTGTCATGCCAATCCGGTAAATCGCTGTCTGTACCTCTTTCTACAGTTGGCGCCAAGGGTGTTAAGTCATCACCTTCCGGCTTAACTTTTCCTCCACCTGTGGTCTCACTTCCAAAATCTACCTCAGTCGCCAAAAGAGCTGCTTCATAGCCATCAAGATCATCATCTTCACTCCCCTCAGATCGAACCTGATCCAATTTTAATTCCAACGATTCAAGTAGCTCTAGAGCTTCTTCAATACGCGTAGTATCATCTGGATTTATTAAGTTTGGTATTAATTTTGTTTCAATACATCCTCGCCTGTGTTTTCTAATTGCCTCTTCTGGCACACTGTGTCTCTTCAAATCATATGCACTTCTTAAATCCTCCAAGATATTTTCGTTATATCTATTGCCTGAATGATGAGGGGGAAGAGGAACGGCATCAATAATTTCATATAACGCTTCTCTTGCTTCATCCACAGCTTTCACCAAAGCTTCTTTGTCACTACTATCCTCTTCATCCTCATCACCAAAAGTCGGAATAATAATCTCAATATCATCATCTAAATCAAGAATTATATTTTCAAACTCATCAGGATCAGCAGAATCCTCTGGGTCACCAGAATCTTCATCATACCACGAATCTTCATCATATATATCATCTGATCTCATACCAGTATACTTTGCATCCTCAATTACTTCAGGTGGTTCAAGCGACTCAAAATCAATTAACTCTGGAGCTTCACTGGCTTTAGGTATTTGCCTATTCTTACAAAAATTTTGTAAACCAGTGGTATCAAAATGTTTACTAGGTGCCCCTTCTCCCTGAAGTAATCTTCCCTGCCTTTCCCCTTCGGGATCGGCATCAATGATAACACGATTATCCGCACATTCATCAGTTGTGTTTAAAATTACAACCTCTGCATTAGACTTGAGAAGCACTTCTGCACCATCACCAATTAAATCTATTGTTACCACGGCATCTTCTCCTATAACAAGCTTCGTTCCAGCTACCACAACATCAATATGAACCTTTTCTCCCGCTCCAATAGTCTCACTCCTCATGGCGATTCTATAATCTAATACATCACCCATAGCATCACGGCTATCATCTATCATATCTCCAGCTTCCACTGCCTCAATAGGCTGTTCATCAGAATCCCCTGTGATATCGAGTTTATTAGTCATTATCCTTTATGTAACAATTTATCTTACAGCCACCCATCATCATTTTTTTTAGCCCCCAAATCCTTAAATCTATCAGTATTAAAATGCCCCTCTGGAGCATTTTCGCCACGGATTAATTCACCTGTACCTTTGATACTAACAGGATTCTGTTCACACCCATCGGCCGTTTTATTAATAATAATACTGGCACCTTTATTTGTGCGCTCTTGATCCATTCCTAAAAAACTTATTTCCGCACCTTCATCTATTAAATCTATTGTCACTTCGGCACCGGGGAAAATAACAAGCCGTGTTTTTGCAACAACAACATTAAAATGAACGGCCTCATTTAACTGAACAAATTTCTCCCCCATGGCTATTCTGTATTCAGGCTCTTCATCAACAACTGGAGCCTCAACTGGAACATCAGGTGCAGCTTCACCAAATCGCTGTTCATAATAAGCCTGAAGCAGGCGAACATCATTTGCACGTTCAGATTTAGGCATTAGCGTTAAAATTTCCATCTTGTCCTCTATAAACTTACGCAAAGCCTCTTGATCCATTTGGCCAAATGGCTGTCTGAGAATTCTTGTTTCTGGTACAGGCACTTCTTTTTGCTCTTTAACTCCTATTACTTGAGGCACTGATATATCAGGAACAGGATGACCAAATCTTTTTTCATAATATTTAACCAATATCCAGTAATTTTGAGCAATCCTATTTTGTTCACTGGTTATAACACCGCTGCCCTTTGGAAATGATGCTCTGAATAAATCTGCAAATTTATAAATTTCTGCATCCAATTCCTCCTCCGTCATATCATCCAATTGCCATTCATCGTATCTTAATGCATACAATGGCTTTTGTAATTCACCTGTTGTTTCAGAACCATCAGCCTCTGTTATTTTAGGTACTGCTATATAAGAAGGTGATTCCTTGAATTTGTCTTTATAGTATTCCACCACTATCCAGTATTTATTAACAATCGCTTGCTGTTCAGCATTTAAACTACCATCTATTGGGAATGGTTTAATTATTTCTACAAATTCCTGAAGCTCTGCATTCAGCTCTTCCTGCATCATTTTATCCAATTCCCATTTACGTATATCCAATTTATATAATGGCTCTTGCGGTTCTTCTTCAATTTTTACACCTAAAATTTTTGCAACCTGCTGTCTGTTTTTTCCCACATGCAATAAGCTGATATTTTGTTGTGCCTTATCATGAAGCTGTCTTAAAAAATCCGGAAAGCCCATTTTTCCGTCTAGCCAGCGTGGGTACCAAATGCCCACGAGCGCTTGTGAAACTACACTACCTTTTACTGATCCAACCTTAGAAATATCCGTTCCGATTGCTTCACAAAAATCCCGCAGTCCAATGGATCTTCCTGTTATTTGTTCAATCATACGCAGGTTAACCATAAACTTCCATAACCGTTCCATGGATTTTACAATAGCATTATCGTTCTTAGATCGTTCAAACCATTTTACTTGCTGAATTTTATGAGCACGCCATCTTCTTTCAGTCTCAGCATTGCCTTCATTTACACCTGTTCCAGGTCTATCAATGGACATAATTGTTGAATTAAAGTTTTAAGCCTTAAGTCCTAAGTTCTAAGCTTAAAACTTAAGACTTAAGACTTACAGCTAATAAATATTACCTCTTCTTTTTCTTATCATCATCCTCAGACGCCCCGCTTAGCGAGATCTCTACGTCAACGCTTTCATCTACGCTTGCATCCGCACTCTCGCTGCCGGTTTCTTCATCTGATAATTCGGATGGATCAATGCTTTCTTCTTCATCAAGATCTAATCCGGCAGCCGTTAAAGCCGCTGTACAGGCAGCGCTGATATCCATATTCATTATTTCATCTGGTAAGTCATAATCAGGTTCTTCCGGTTCTCCATCCATTGATACAGCTGGTGCCAGTGCTCTGAGTACATTGCCTACTGCAACTAATGCATTTAATGGATTTTCTTCATCACGATCTTGCATCCACCCAACAATATCCTCAACAGATGCTGGTATAAATCCAAATTCACCTTCCACTGCTGTTCGTATAGCATCAATACTTACACCACTCAAACCTAACCTATTAATTGATTCAATGCCTTGTGCAGTTTCGAGGTCATTTATACAGGTAATAAGATCTCTCGCAGGTTGAAATTCACGTCCGGTATTAATGAAATTTAATAATTCCTCTCTGGTCTGTGCGGTATGTACTAAATCCTCTAATTCTCCGGTATCAAGAAATGTTCTTTCTTCAAGTGATCCTCTGCCGCCATCTTCATCACCTTCTTCCGGTGTAGCATTATCTGTTACTTGCCTCTCAGCCCGCACACTTGTTGGTATAGTCGAAATACCATCTTTTATAGCCACAAAATCATAAAGGCCAGGATCTGCATTATTTACAGTAATAGCGAATTCAGTTCCTCCCATAGTAGTATCAACAATTTTTACCGCTCTTTCTTTTCTCCTGGCATCCAAAATCATAATTACATCTGCCTCTTCCCGCAAAGATACATTCACGGTAAATGAACCATCATCCCCTATAATAATTGGATTTTGGTCGACTGCAGGGGCACTGGGTATATTCGGTTTTTCTGGTTCTTCAGCTTCAGCATCATCATCCACTGATGTTAGCATTACTGCTGGTTTATCTGCCCACCTATCAGGCATAGGCAGTTCTCCCGTACGGTATTTTAATGCCAAATAAAGAGGTAAAGACAGGTCAATTCCGCCTTCCGCTCTCACGGCACCGGATTTTTCTACGGGAATATGCAATAGGTCCTGCGGAGACGGAATCGGGGGCGGGGCAGGTTCCTCCAGTTCAACTTTAAAATGTGACTGCGGTGCTTTTTCGCCGCGGATAAATCTTCCGGAACCATGGATACGGATAAAATGCCATGCACATCCATCTGATGTCCTGTTAATTGTAACGGCGGAATTATTTCCTAAAATTATTTCAGCTCCTTCATCAATATAGTCTATTTCTACTTCAGCATTATCTCCTATAACAAGTCTGGTTTTTGCCACCACAACATTAAAATGAATATGTTCACCCTCCCCAACAGTCTTTTTTCCCATGGCTATGTTGTATTCAGGCTGTTCATCATTTGCCAACGTTCGGCCAACCTGCCCGCGGGCGGTTTCCGCAGTATTTACTGCTTTATCAATAGGCGCCTTACCGGGCCTGTCAGCAGGATTATCACCTAATTGTGGAGGTATTTTAGGCATACTTTAACAGCAGAATTTAATATAAGGAATAAATTTTACAACATATAATTAGAAATGTCAATGTATAATTCAAAAATCATGCATTTGTTGTTTGGATTGTGATCATGTTTATGTGTTTTTCCGTAGAGACGTCCCGCTTAGCGGGGCGTCTCTACAAATAACCAAACACCACAAACAACGTAGAGACGTTGCAATGCAACGTCTCTACGGAATGCAAATCAACAATCCAAACAATTAAAAAGCCGGGGCACCCGCTACTAACGAACACCCCGGCCACTTAAATACAAATCAAATTATTTCTTTTTTCCGCCTTTTTGAGCATCTTCTAGCGCCTTCATCATTAATGCTCTTGACTTTGGCCTTGTAGGTACTGGCTTCATTGCAATCTTTGTTCGGGCAGGTGCCGGACTTGCAGGCCGGGTTTCAGCAGGCCTAATTTTAATTGGTGCAGGCTTAGTATGATTCTCTTCTGATATACCGTCTGCAGGAGGAAGTATATCACGGCCTTTTGGTGCTGGTGTTTCTGCAGGCGCAGCAGGTCTCGCTTTAACTTTAATAGGATTGCCAGGAGATCCAGCTGGCTGCTTTTCTGCAGGTCTTAAATTAAAACGGGGTTGAACAGGTTTTGCTTCACCAGATAATTGAATCCTGCTGGCAGCATCAGCTGATTTTACAGATTTCGGCGCTCTTGGTCTTAATATAGGAGGCTGTATACCGCCTTCTGTTTTTGGTGCAGCAGCAGGTTGTGGCGCTCTTGGTCTTAATATAGGAGGCTGTATACCGCCTTCTGTTTTTGGTGCAGAAGCAGCTTCTCTTCTTAAAAAATCTTCACTACTAGGCACCGTATCAGTTACAGGTGTTGGTGCAGGCGTTGCTTCTGCAGGTTTGCTTTCTGCAGCAGGCTCAGCTGCTGGTGTACAATCTATAGGGTTTCCTTCAGGATCCGTTACACTACCCTTCTTTACACCAAAGCCAAACTGAATAACAGCGTCCGGTGCCTTTTTAATTACAACAGGGTTGCCCTTACAACCATTTGTAGTTTTTTCAATGTGAATTCTGGAATTACTTCCTAAAGTAATTTCACTTCCTTCATCTACTAAATCAACATGAACTACAGCATGAGGGCCTACATTCATTTTTGTACCGGCAACAACAACACGGATATGTTCACGTGAATCTTCCTCAACTTCATGGTTTCTCATAGCAATAGTATAAGAACCACCTCTTCCAAATTTTGGTTCAGGCTGTACAGGGGGTATACTAGCTGCGCGTGCAGCTTCATCTGCAGGGTTTTCTTTAGAAGTCCCGTTAAGCGGGGATTCTGATTCTAATACACTACCCAATACTTCCGAAATGCGTCCTACATCCTTTGCTTCTATTATTTCAGCAGATCCTGCTGAATCAAGAGGAATTGCATCTTCATCATCATCACTATCAATAGAAGGCACGTCAAATGAAGGCACGTCTCTAAACCCAACAAGATTAGGATCATCTACACCAAGAACTTCTACCTCCTCGTCTACGCCTTCATCATAAACAATAGGTCCAATTTCAATTGATGGATCCGGAGCCAGTTCTTCTTGAGGTGAAAGAGATTCGGTACGTTTATTAACTAAAGCAACTAATGCCTGAAAATGTTCACCAGAGTAAAGTTTTGTATATAATTCTTTTAAATATTCATCAAATCCAATATTATTACTTCGTCGGACAGTATCCCACATGTCAACAATAACTGAAGCAAGACCGTTTTGTTCAATTGCATTTATAAGCGCATTACCATGGTCAACATTAAGTCCATCAAAAAATGCTTGTGCTTCCGGTGTATGTTTCATTTGTAATACAAACTTAAATAACTGCTTTAAGTTATTTGCAGGTGTATCAGGAACATCCTCTTGCCCTAAAAATTCTGTAGTTTGACGGTCTAAAAGCGCTTGACGTTCCTCATTATCAAAACTCTCAAGTACTTCACCACCACCAAGCGGTGTTGCTGCAGGAGCTGGAGCTGGTGCAGCTTTCGCAGCCGGTCGTGGTGCAGGTTGCACTGGCTCTGCTTGAGATGCTGAAATAGGATCTGGGGCAGCAGGTACAGGTGCAGGTCGTGGTGCAGACATTCTACTAGGCTGCCTTAGCTCAGGTGAAACATGAAGCGGACCAGAATCAGGTGTTGACGCTGGCGCAGGCTCAAACGACTTTTGAACACGGCTCGGAGCGGGAGCCGGTTCTGGTTTTCTCATTAAAGCTCTTAATTGTTCATTAGCAAAACATGTTCTAAATAAGTTTTGCAAAAATTCATCAAATTCTTGGTCCTTGCCAATTTGCTCCCACATATCAACCATAGTTACAGCAAGACCTACTGATTTAATATACTCAACCATATCAATGCCTTTGAAAACCTCATTCAAAAATGCCTGCGCTTCAGGTTCATCTTTGCGTTCAGCAATAAGATCAAAAACCTGTCTAAGTTTATTTGCAGCTGTAACATCATTTGCAACATCCTGCTTAAAAGTTGCTATATGCTGATCCCGCTCAGATACTGCTTCTTCTTCTGCAAGCAAATCAAAAATATTGCCACGAGATTCCGGAGCACCGTCTGCTTGTGGTACATCAGGTTGATTACCTGGATTGTTAGTTGGTTTATCGCTAGCCATGATAAATAAGGTTTATTTATAATAAGGAAAAGATTTTAGCACATTCGTTTTTAGGTGTCAAGGGGAAAAATAATTATCATTTTTCAATTTACAATTTTCATTTTTTGTCTGAACTGTGATTTCTTATGATTGTATTGATGGACATGATTTTATATACACCAAACATCTGTAGAGGCGCCCCGCTTAGCGGGGCGTCTCTACAGTAATAAATCATAAAAATCATTTAATCACATAAATCACAGTTCAGACATTTTCCCCCATACAAAAAAACCACCAATACCTTATTAATATTAGCGGATCAAATAATTGAATAATTTCCCACTCACAGCTTCCAATTTTTGAAAATTGAAAATCGTTTGAAAATTGCAAATTGTAAATTGTAAATTTTTGTTGTGTCGTTGTCTCGTTGTTTCGTTGTTTCGTTGCTTCGTTATTTCGTTATCTCGTTAGTAACAATCGGGCCCCCACTGCGTCCTCCATGGCCGAAGCCAGAGGGAAGACGCAGGGGGTTCGTGCGTCGTAGGTGCCCGATCGCGTCCGCATTGCACGGACGCTTTTGCGCTCACGGGGAGCGCGGGGGGAGGGAGGGGTCAGGGGGAGGAGCCGCCGCCAGAGCCGATGCGCCGATCGAGGCTCTTCATCCCCTCGAGCAGCAGCTGCTGCTTCTTGTCGGAGGACTTCTGTCGCTCGGCCATCTTGGCGATGACGGCGCCGAGCGCGATGACGGCCAGAACCAGGAATCCGATGAGGACCTTGATCCACATCGGGATCTTCTCGTCCTTGTCGACCAGCCCCTGCTCGGCGACGTACCGGTCGGTCTCCCGACCGACCACCCACGCGAGCTGTTTCTTCTCCAGCTCGGTGAACTTGGCGGCCTTGCTGTCGCTGGCCGTGCCGCCACCGCCACCGCCACCGCCACCGCCCTGGTCACCCCCACCGTTGTCGTTGTTGGTGGGGGGCGCGCCGGTTCCGCAGGCCGCGGCCACGCCGCCGCAGTCGTTGAACTGGGTGCAGGCCATGTCGGCGGCGATGCACTCGCGGCTCTTGGCGTGGGCCTCCGTGGCGATGCAGAGCACCGCCAGACCGGCGATCATCGCCAGGCAGATCACGCAGACAGCCAGAGAAACCTTGTCGATCCGTTTCATTCTCGTATCTCCTCATGGTTCGGCCGTGTGCGTCGGCCTGACGTTGTTGTCTCTCGCCCCTCCGTTTCACGGGGAGGGCACCTAAGTGGCTTCCCAGCCGTCGCGATCCCAGGGGAATTCCCAGGACGCAAATGGCATAGGGGAGCCAAGCACGTGCCTCTCCGCGAAGAAAGCTAATTGTCAAAGATCATGTGGAATTACAATACCATAAAAATATAAAAATGTCAAGGATAATTTGTATTTTTATTTTTTGTATTTTTTGTTTGATCTAAGCCGTTTTACTTCGCTGCCCCCCCCTTGTCCCGTCATCTCGAGCGCAGTCGAGAGATCTCTTTTATTTTTTGTATTTTTCGGCTTAATTAAGCCGTTTTTCAGTTTTTTAGTGTGGCAATTGTCTGAACCGCTGATTTACACTGATTTTTCGGATTTCACAGATCTTGATTTCGCAGATTGTAATCAGTGCAATCAAGATCATAATAATCATTTTAATCCGATAAATCAGCGGTTCAGACAATTACGTTCCAGTTGCCTGTAACCCGGCAGCACTACCCATACCCCTACTACTACCCTTTTGCTTAACCACAGCCTCCTCCGCCTTCTTCTTTTCAGCTAATTTTCCAGCCGCTTTAGCGTCTGCAGCCATCATTGATGCTCTACCAAAATCTCGTACATGTATTACGTGGTTAACTCCATCTCTTGCCTGCTGAATCGACCTCTTTATTCCTAAAACATATTGCAATTTAGATCTGGTAGCTAAAGAAGCCACTTTCGCAGGATCCTCGAGAATACCCTCAAGGGGCTTTTGTATTGGTGGAACAAGAGCGTCCATTACCAAATTTCTACTACTGCGCATCATGTCAAACACCCTCACATCCCAGATACTTTGCCCAAGTTCATTTAAGTTTTTTGGGATACTCCTCATGCCCTGCCGTACACCATTAATAAGCTCAGCAGGTGATTTGGCTATTGCTATAGGAATCCTCCATAAACTCCCCGCAATAGTAAGCGGAATGTCTATCAGATTCATTTTAAGATCTTTGGCTACTGCTAGCATCCACGTAAAGAAAGGCCTGCCCGTACATCCAAATACACCTTTTACCCCTTCCTTTCCGGTATGATAGCCAAGCCTTCCCACATCATACCCGGTTTTTGCCGCTCCATATCCAGCCGAAATTACCCGCATAAGAGGCGATTTTTTTACAAGGTTAACACCCTTTCCTACTCCTGCTTTCACCGATTCCCACGTTTTGCCATAAACCAAGCGGGATTCTCCGCCCATTAAAGCAGTTTGTCGGTCTATCCTATGAAGTGTTGTAGTGTTGTGGAACATAATTTTATTATCTGTGGTGGCGCTATGGTGGAGCTATTGTGGCGCTTTTGTGGTTTTATCCACTATAGCTCCACACGAAGTGGCTCTACAATTGCGCCACTATTGGACCCTCTATTCCTCCTCCTTTTTACCAAACATACCAGCCAAGGCACTAAAATCCGCCCGGCTTCGTGGAGCTGCAGAAGGTGCCGAAGGAGTTGGAGCAGCTGGCTGGGCCGGGGCCACGGGCGCTGGGCCGGTCGGAGGTGCCGAAGGCGCAGCCGGAGCAGCCGGAGCCACTGGTGCCGCAGGTGTAGGGGCAGGTGAAACATTTGGATATTCAGCGCTTAATGCTGCGTGGATTTCCAATATTTTCTCAATAAGTCTATCTTCGTTATTAGCTAGTCCGAATTTTTCAGCAATTATTTCAAACGCATCTTTTTCGCTTATGATCGCATTTTGAAAAGCTGTACCCAAAAGTCTGCCAAACTTAGTATCAATTTCTTCCGGTATATCCCAACGGTCCTTGCCATTAATTTTTGCCGCATCTTTATCCCTGTATGCGTCGTTAGGAATTTGAAAGATCCTAAGCAATCCTTCAAAAAATTGTTTAGCTTCAGCCAATATTGGATACCCCCTCAATCTCTCAAAATCCACAGGTCTTTCAGGCGCTCTTTGCGGTATGCGCCCAACCCTTCTAGCTGTTGGTCTTGGTGTGTATAGCGGTTCAGCTGCATCTTCTTCCGTTACTTCAACAACTGCAGTTCGTGTGCGGGGCGGTTGGGCGGGGGGTTCGCCTGCTGTAGGCGGTTTAGGCATATCATCTAAAACACCTTTGCCAAACTCCAGAGGAGAATCAGTTCCTGCCCTATCTAATGGCAAACCAGGAAACTCTCTTCTTATGTCATCTAACGTGGTTGTTGGATTTTCTTTCCAATATGCAAGTGCATCAGCAACATCTAAAATATCAAATGCTAATAATTTAGGAAATCTAACCATTATTGCCGTTAATCTATTAAATTCTTCTACAATTGTTTTTGCACTGGTTTCTTCATTAAAACCAAACAAATTGTGAAAGAAAATATCAGCTGGATCCCTAGAACTTCTGCATAACATTTCAAAATCTGCAAATGATAATGGTTTTCCTTTAAATTCACTAAACACAGCGTATAAAATATTTTCTAAATTTTTCTGATTAAACCCCATATTTCTTAAAATTGAATTTCCTCTCTTTTCTCTGTGATTTACTATTAATTCCATAACCATTCCAAGGGGTTCAATTGCAAAAGATTCTTCTCGACCTAAATAGTATTCATAAGCATCTATACCTTTTTCTGGCATATCTGGAAAAATTGCAGAAATTGACTCAGAATCTTGTGGGGCTTCTGTTGTAGGCGAAAGTGGCCTTTCGGCAGCTTCTTGCTCTGCAGCCATTCTGCGTATAGCAGCCATTGGATTTTCATCTTCTTTGGGTGCACCTGCCGCCATTCTTCGTAAAAATGCCATATCATCTTCTGGTTCAGGCCTTGGTTCCGCTCTTCCTTCACTAGCTTGTGGTGCACTTTTTCTGCCAAATAGCTCTTTCAAGGCTTCTAATGCAGGTTTTCTCAGTATGCTGCCTATCCGGCTACGAGAAACTTTAGCTTGTTCAGCTTGTGGGTTTGTGACTTCTGGTTGTTCACTACCTCTCTCATCACGTGGGCTTATTTGCGGCCCGGGAGTAGAAACAGGACTAGGTTCACCAGCAGGACTAGGTCCGCTATCAGCAGGAGTTGGATCCGGATCAGGACCGGTATTTCTGGTATTTGGATCAGTCA
>JAHJBZ010000045.1 GCA_018813295.1 Patescibacteria group bacterium
CATAACTTTTTAATTTTAAATTTTAAATTTTAAATTTACAATAAATTTTTAAGTTTCAATGTTTTAAAATTGAAAAATGTAAATTGTAAATTCTTATTTATTATATCAAATTTGGCTTAAAATAGCGAGCTAGATAGGTTGACTAAGAAAGTAATTTACGCAAAATCTATTTTTCCTTAAGCCCAACAATTCCGCCGAATACTGCACCAAGAACGGCGCCAAACGCCATGCCTAAAAATACCACTATCTCCCGGGGCGGCATATCAAGCGATGTGCTGACCAGTAAAGTCATAGCCCAAATTACAAGACCTAAAACAAAGCCTGCAAATAAACCGATAACAGATGTGATTAAGGATTTTTTGATTACATTAATTAATTTCTTCATAACATTATATTAAGTCTTAAGTCATAAGTCTTAAGTCATAAGCCAACTTAATCCTTAAGACTTATGACTTATAGCTAATAATATTATTTCTTTTAAGTAAGCAACTTACGAAGTATTTCATTAACCGTTTTTGGATTTGCAGAACCTTTTGTGGCTCCCATAATCTGGCCGACAAGACTGCCGAGTGCTTTTTCTTTTCCTCCTTTAAAGTCAGCGACAATTTGTGGGTTGCGGTCGATTACATCCTGGCAGATTTTTTCAAGCTCGCCGGTATCGCCCACAACTTTCAGGCCTTTTTCCTCAATTACTTTTTCGGGATCCAAATCTCCTTCATAAACTTCAGGGAAAATGTCTTTGGCAATTTTATTGGTAATAGCTCCATCTTCAATTAATTTGACCAATTTGCCGAGATTTTCGGCTGACAATTTGCTATCTGTGATCGTTAGACTTTGGGATTTAAGGACGCCCAATAATTCAGATAAAACCCAGTTTGCGGTTTTTTTAGGTTCACCGGAAATCTCCAGTGCCTTTTCATAATAAGCTGCCAAACTCGCATCGGATGCAAGATGATGGGCATGTTCTTGTTGCAACTTGAGTTCATCTTGGTAACGGTTGGATTTTGCATCTGCAAGTTCCGGAATTTCTTTTTTCAGCTCTTCGATCATTTCTTTGGTGACAACAAGTGGTGGAATATCCGGTTCCGGAAAATAACGGTAATCTGCGGCTCCTTCTTTGCCACGCTGGGATGTGGTGATTTCCTTTGTATCATCCCAACCACGGGTTTCCTGAATAACATTGCCTCCACTCTCAACCACCTCGATCTGGCGTTTGATTTCGTAATCAATCGCTTTTTCTAAACTACGAAAAGAGTTAAGGTTTTTAACTTCTGCTCTTGTTCCAAATTCTTTTTGGCCTTTCGGGCGAATGGAAACGTTGATGTCAAAACGCATCTGCCCCTTTTCCATGTCCGCATCGGAGGAGTCTACATAACGAACAACCTTTTGTAGTTGGCGTGCATACGCGCTGGCTTCTTCTATGCTGCGAATATCCGGCTCTGATACTATTTCCATTAAAGGTGTGCCGGAACGGTTGAAATCTACAAGGCTGCAACCATCGCGATGTGTGAGTTTGCCGGCATCATCTTCAATATGCAGTCTGGTTACTCCAATATCTTTTGTGGAGTTATCTGGAAGCGTAATTGTAACTTTCCCTTTTTCGGAAATTGGTAGGTCGTATTGGGAAATCTGAAAACCTTTAGGTAGATCTGGGTAAAAATAACTTTTTCTATCCATTTTGGAAAACTCCGGCACCTGGCAACCAAGTGCAAGCGCTGCCTTGATGGATTTTTTTACAACCTCTTTATTGATTAACGGGAGCATTCCAGGAAAACCCATGCAGATAGGACATACATGACTATTTGGTTTTTCGTTAAAAATATTATTACTGCATCGGCAGAACATTTTGGTTTTTGTGTTGATGCGACAGTGGATCTCGAGGCCGATGACTGGTTCGTATTCCATTTTATTTATTACAAGAATTACAAAATCACTTCGTGACATTACAAAGATTACAAGAATTACCTATTGATCGCAATTAATCTTTGTAATTTTTGTAATGCGAAGCTTTCTAATTTTTGTAATAAAAAGAATTATTCATCATCTCCATCCAATTCACCATCTAGAATATCCGCAAAATCATCTAACATATCACCGACCTGATCTCCTTTTACAGGCCTGTAGCGTCCGGTATCAGTATCAAATGGGTCCGTATCAGTATCAAGATCTGCATATTCATTTTCTCCTCTCCATTGTCTACGAGCAACTCCTAAAATTCCGCCAAGTGCATTTCCTACCCTTCCTAATACTTTTTTAACTGGTTGAGCTCCTGGTTTTTGTGGTATTGCATAAGCTTCATCTATATCAATTGGTGGCTGTGCTTCTTCAGGTGGTTCTTGTTTTTGGGGTTTGGTTGCTCTTATTACTCTTTTATCAATTTTGTGACGATCTATAAATTGGCCAAAATACATTTTCCACTGTGACTCATAAAGTTTTCTATGGGCTTCTTTTATTTTTTGCATTTCCACAAAATAACAAATTAAGCTTGGTTCGTCTTTTAAATATTTAATAGCCTCTCCGCAGCTATCAATACCCTTACTATAATATCCCCCTTCTTCAAACTCATCTCCTTCTACACCTGTTCCATCAATTGCATTTACGGCTTTTTTGACATATGCATCAAAAGCTTTTTCCTCATCAGGGTTCAGGTTTATTAAAGTTTTTAAAATCATCTTACTATCAATACTCAGCTCAGAAACAAATTCCATAAAATTAATCAACCCCAGAGCTTTATCACCACCAAATTTTTCATCAAAATATCTTCTTACAATACCTAAAAAATCTCCGTAATAACGCGCATGAGGGATAAGTCTAATAGTAGGTCCTAAGGCCTCTAGTGCTCTTTTGGCTGGATTTTCCATTAAAATATCAGCGTCACCTGCAGACCACATCATAACCATTTTACAATCTCTGACAAAATCTTCATTTTTTTCTAGTACTTTGTCGGTTGAATTCTTTTTTTCCTCATCAGGGTCTGGTGTAGGTTCTGGCTCTGGTTCTGGTGTCGGCTCTATCTCAGGGAGTATTCTTTCAAGCAGTGCATACATTTTTCTATTGATAGTTTTAATTCTCGCCATGATTGCCTTATATTTTTCTATGGATTCTTCTTGACTGTAGGTACACACTAATGCTTCTTGGAGCTTCCTAACAATCTCTTCGTTTGCTATACCAAGTGTTAATGCATGCTCAAACATTGTAACTGCCTTAGGAATAAGTTTTTTATTTCCTATGCCTAAATGTCCTCGAGTCTTAGGATCGTAAAGAAATCTTTGTGAATACAAATCCCCTTGAGCCATCCAAACGTTTGGATCCCTTTTGGCCTGATCAGGAAAATAACTAGAAGCAAAATAAAGAGCATGCTCTGCATCTTCGTACCTTCTTGCCTGCAGGGCTTGTATGCCCATATTGAGGAATATTTTATAGCGCACATCTTTATCGCCAGGCATATTTAGTTTAACAATCTCCGGATCTGGTTGTGGTTCTGGCTCATTCTTTTGTCTTTTTGTTGCTGTGCTGGCTGTTTCTTCCTCGCCATCGATATCAAGCGTGTCCGATTCTTCTATTTCATACTCTTCTTGTTTGTTAAGAATTGCTACTAGATCTGTTGATTCTTGAAAGAACTCATAGCTACCTTCTCCCATTTTCTTTTCTGCTGCATTACTCACAATAGTAAAAGCTTCCTGGTCTTTTCCGCCGGCTTTTAATATACCAATTGACTCTTCAAAAGTTTTTTTGGCTTTTTTGTAATTATCACTTTCACAATGATGTTTAATATCGGCTAATTTAAATTCAGCTAATATTGAAGCTATTTGTAAATATTTTTCTTCGTCAATTTCTAAAACCTGCTCTAATTCCCAGAATAGTTTTATAGCTTTATTTACTTTCCCCTCATTAACAGCGAGCTTATGAATTTTATCTACGCAATAACCAATAACCGGAATTAGGTTTCTTTTGATGGCTTCTTGGTTAAGAATGCCAAAAAGTGTATTTGCTTCTGAGTATATTCTTATAGCACCATCATTATCCTTGCTATCACAGCAATTTTTCAATTGTTGGTGCATTGAGCTTGCGAGATTCATTAAACCAGTCTTAATTTTCTTTCGCAGTTCTGGATTAAGCTTTAGTTTTTCAAGTGTTTCTGCAAGTAGTGCATCAGCATAAGAGTGATTATCAGATACATATAAAACTCTAAAACAACCAACTATAAATTCCGCATCTGCATCTTCACCTTCCAGCTCTTCATTAATCCGATCTGCCAGACAATCTTTCATATCTGGTATTTTTAAATATGCCTTTTTTAATTCAGATGGATCTGTCAGTAAAATTGGCAGGGATTCAAAGAAAATTTGTTTAGCTGCTTCAGGATCGCCAGAGTGGCTTTGTATATCACCTAATACAAATTCCCTAACTGGCCCTAAATGATATACTGCCTGAGCATAATTATCGCCCATTTTTAATATTGGCAAGGACTCTAAAAATAATTGTTTGGCTAGTTTGGGTTGCCTATCTGCACAATACTCAATTATCCTCAATGGTATGTCGTGAGTTAAATGGTCAATGGCAGCCTCCTTCCCGCCATGGGCTTCTAAAATTGGTAATGACTGCCAAAATAACTGCACAGCTTTATCACGCTGGCCATTTTCATAAAGGGTGCGAATATAACTTTTTATAAATTCTGGATCTTTCTCAACTGCTGTAAAATTTTTAGCTCGCTCAAGGCACCAAAGAGCCCTTTCTACTTTTTGTTGTTTTTTGTCGTGGTCATCGCCTGTTTGCCCTCCTTCTATTGCCTTTAATTCAAATTGAGCATATCGACTTAATGTTGCAGCAATAGATCTCATTTTTTCTTCCATACTTAACCGATCGATGGCCAAATGTGCACCGCTAAACATATCACTAGGGCTATGGGTTACTTTAAATAGACCATCACTTGGATCTGGTACATCAAGATTCTCTCCTTTTTGTTCCTCAAAAATATGCTTAATGTTATGGGGCATTGTCGCCCAGAATCTGAAAGGCAAATGAGGCTGATGCTGAAGTGTTAAGTTCTGCACCTGGTGAATTCTGTCGACTTCGCCGTTTACCGGTGTAACCAAAGCAGAGTTAAAGGCAACGCGAACATGCCTAGCTAAAACAACTAATTCTTCTTCATGTCCTTCTTCGAGTTTAGGAAAGGGGTCTTCAACTGATCTAACTACAGCCTCTTGCGCTGCAAGAATACTGCCCGTCTGCCTTATCGAATCTTCCGCGTCAAAAATATCGTTGATAATATTACCTTTAGCACAACTTGTCGGCAGAGATGACTTATCAACTAAAGCTTTAAGCCAGGCGGCTAAGCGCCTTCTGCGGTTTTGTTGTGGGCATAATATGTCACTTTCCATAAAAATGCGCACAGTCTGACTAAGCTTGATCAGCTCCTCTTTATGCTCAGGATTTTTAGCAGCTATTCCTTCAATAGCTGCACATGTTTTGTTGATGCGATCTTGTATTTTTGGATTAAAAACGCTATCCGATAAAGCTTCCTTTTCGCCCAGCTCGAATCTTCGCCCAATTATCTCAGGATCATTGTGCGTGGAATCCCCTAGTTTTTCAGGTTTTCTAGGCATTAATAGTAAAAATACAACATAAGGAGAGAGATTATATATAAAATTTGACCATTTGTCAAATGAAAATAGGCATAAAAACTGGCAAAACTAGATACAAGATAGACTTTAGTTTTGTTTCAAAATTTATGCTTTTTGGTTTGCGGACTTACAAATCACCCCCAAGTGCGTCATTTATGGCTTTATATAGCTCTTTGAAGTCTTTTTCATTATTTATGGCGAAATCCGGGTTTGTAGGAATTGATTGATTTTTTATTCGTGCATCATAAACGGCTTTATTTATGCTATCACGGGCTTTAATCCGCTGAAAAGCCAGTTTTTCGTTTGCTGTTATTAATAAAATTTTGTCACAGATGTCGGATAGCTTTAATTCTTCCCACAAAGCAGCAATTATGGCGATTTTATCCTTATTTCTTAGGTGGTATAGCTCATCTTTGAGATATCTGATAATGGCAGGATGAATAATTTTATTTAGTTCTTTAAGTTCTTTACCTGCTTTTTCCGGGTTTTCGGGGTTAAAAACGATTTGCCCAAGCTTTTGGCGATCGATTATGTCATTTTTACTTAAAATTTCCTCACCAAAATGCTCTGTAATGGCCTTCCAAACGCTTGTATAAGGCCGATACAGATGGTGGGCAATTCTGTCTGCATCTAAAATTACCCATCCCTTTTGCTTTAAAAAGTCTGCTGCAGTATGTTTGCCTACGCCGGTGGTGCCTGTTATACCTAGTACCATATGTTCGTGCGCCGTGGTTCGTGCGCCGTGGTTCGTGACAAATGCTCACGATGTACAAGGCACGAGTCACGAGATTAAAATATTTTCAAATCCTTAAATGCCTGTTTAAAGGCAAGCATGGTTCTTTTGTAAGTTTGTTCGTCAACTTTATAGTTAATTTGATGGGCAATGTTGTTACGAACCTTATGCGCAGCCCAAACATCGTTAATGTTCTTAAAAAGGTGGGGGGATTTTTTGAATTTAGCACCTAAGTTACCCTCTAAGCCCATTTCATGCAAAGCGTGATCCAAAAGCTTATCCGCATCCATAATGGCATGACTGTGATCCTTCTGGCGGATAATCTCCTTCCAGTTTTCACGAATCTTTTCAGCTACCTTTTTTGGCATCTTCTTGCGAAAACGGCGGTACATAACGTATGCAACAATAAGTATATCCGCGATGATAAATACCAAAACTATGGTAAGAAAAATTTTCATTTATGTTTTTGTTTTTGTTTTTTTAACCCACAACTCCCTTATCAGGGGGCTTGTTTGTTTTTTTTATTTTTGGCGCATGTGATGCGCAATCATTTGGGAAAGTAGGGCTTTTAAGTTGCCTGCATCCTGCATTTCACGTCCAGTTAGAAATTCATTTTGACATCGTGCGATTGCAAGTTCAGCCTTTTTGGGCTTGCTAGCAACCTTAATTACAAAATTATTACCGGACATAACTTTTAGTGTCATGTCTCCATAACCAAGGATTGTAGCAAAAAAACCATTTATATCATAAGCGACCCCCTCAACATCTTCATAGCCAACTCTTGTAGCTGAATTACTAAAAATACCCCGCCATTCCATTACAGCAATACCCATATCGGTAATTAGCCAGACATCCGCATACCAGTCAATAAGTATGTATAAATATCGCAAAAAGGCGGTAAGTGACCATATAACGGCTATCCAGAAGAATAAAACTGAGTTAAAACCAAGAAGATATATTCCCCATGGGATTACAAAACCAAAAAAGGCCACCTCTAAAGCGGGCTTAAATATGTCAGCCCAGTGCTTATGCACTGAATATAAGATCTTCTCCCCTTTTTCAAGGTGTTTGCTAAAGATTAAGCTTTCGATGATCATTTTTATTTTTGTTTTTGTGACTCTATTATTTCAAAGATAGAGGAGCTTGTAAACATTTTTTCAGAGTCCGGACTCTTTTGGAGTCCGGACTCTGAAAAAATCCTTGTAAATATTATAAAATCCATTTAAGCTTTCCTAGGATATCATTTTGGTCAGAATAAAAAACAATGAAAGAGGAAGCGGCAAAACCAGAAAGCGGAACAAAAAAATTCTTAAAAGAAGTAGGTCTTTTTTTGGCTGATATTCTTTATAACGCGGTTATTATCATTATCCTCGTTGTTCTTATTCGCAGTTTTTTAATTTCTCCTTTTCGTGTAATTGGCTCCTCTATGGCTGATACATTGCAAAGCAATGAGTTTATTCTAATCGATAAGCTTAGCTATAACATCGGCGAACCTGATCGGGGTGATCCTATTGTTTTTAAGCCTCCGATTACCAGTAAGTATCCTCACAAATTTGAAGAAGCGGTTACCACTGATGAAAACGGGGTGGGAATTTTAGATATAAGCGAATTGAAAACAAATAAAGATGTTGTTTATTGCCAAAATCAATTTGTTAAAAAGTTATGGTTTTGTAAAGACGCTGTTAATGAGAATGATTTAATATACTTTCAGCCAATCCAACAAGACAGGTGGAATAATACTGAATCAAGCTGGAAAAATGCTAAAGAGAGAACTGTTACACAAGAAGAAATTGAAAACGAGCAGATTATAATTGAAGGTGAAGCTAATCAGTCTTATTCAATACGAATTTACAGTTCTAACGGGCCGGAATATTTTGTAAAACGAATTATCGGTATACCTGGCGATACGATAAAGATTGAAAATGGCATTGTTTACCTAAAAACTGCTGAAAGTGAAGACTTTATTGAACTTGGAGAAGACTATTTAAATCAGGAGAATCAGGATCACACTTACTTTAATCAAAAACTTAGCAGCAACACTTTTATTGTACCGGAAGAATATTATTTTGTATTAGGTGATAATCGCAATCACAGTAACGATTCCCGTAGCTGGTTCGCTCCAATAAACCAAGAACACACTCCTTATGTTTATACTGAAGATATAAGCGGTAAGGTACTTGTGGTTCTTTGGCCACTAACTGACATTAGATTCATCTCTTCGGGGAATCTCTGAAAACTTTAAATCTCTTAGCTCCTAACTTAATAGACGTGCTACAGCGCGTTTCTACAGTTTGCCGTTCGGCTATTTTATAAAAGTTAGGAGTTTTTGGCATATTACTCTTGAAAAATAAGTCAAAATATGCTAAAATAGATAGATAAATAATAAAAAAACTATGGCTGAAGCAGCTACAGTAACTCAACCACAGGTTAGCACTACACACCCTGAAGAACATAGCGTGCTAAACAAAAGCAATGCTGTAAAAGGTGAAGCAACTCCTGTAAAAATTTCAATCACCCTCCCGACAAATGCATATTTCATGTCTGGGATTAGAGATTTTACAATGACGGTGGTGCAAAATATGACCGGATTTTCTGAAAAATGGGCATATCGCTTTCAGTCTGTAGTTGATGAGCTTACAAATAATGCAATTGAATTTGGATCAGCACCCGGAGAAGATATAAAGGTTACTTTTGTAAGTATGGAAGGAAAATATATCGAGGTGTTTGTAGAAGACACTGGAACTGGTGCAAATAAAAAAACAGCAGCTGAAATGACTGCTTTTGTAGACGATCATCGAAATATTGATCCAACCACTATCACAACTATTAGAGGGCGCGGTTTAACCCAAATTGTTGTAAGTTGGACCGATACACTTGAATTCCAGGACAACGAAAAGGGCGGATTAACTGTTCATGTAGTTAAGAATTTGGATGCTGGTGAGGAAGGGGTATAACAATTTTCAATTTTTAATTTTCAATTTTTAATTTTTATTAAGATGGCACAAGTACAAATTACATTTCAGGACGTTAATGTCGGTAGCAAAACAGCTAAGCTGATTACATTTAGCGGACAGCTTGATGAAACCAATGTGGATAGTGAAGCCAAGAAAATCTATCAAGTGATTGATGAAATGGCTGAACCTAATCTGCTTCTGGACTTTTCTGATCTTGAATATATGAACTCTAAATCGATTGGATATGTTACAGATTGGTATTCCAAAGCAAGCGCAAAGAATGGAAAAATTGTTATTGCCCGTCCCCGCGTTAATATTTTAGATATTTTAAAAGTTGTGGGTATTACACAAATTATTACAATTTACGATAACCTTGATGAGGCAAAAGCTGCTTTTGGTGTTGCTGAAGTTGCAGCAGTTGGTACTGCTCCTGCTCAGACTGAGGCTCCTGAAGCCTAATTGTTTGCTTAACAATTATTTATAAAATCCTGACGGTGTTATGCTGTTGGGATTTTTTGCAAATTTAAAAACTGAAGGACCTTGCCCTTTAGTAAAATGCCCTTCAGTTTAAGGCCCAGATATTGTATCTTAATGTCGTAAAATAAATATGACAAAAAAGAATATAATTATCGGCCTGCTAATAGTGATTGCTTTGGTCGGGTTCATAAAAAAAGATTATTTGATAGACAAAAGTTCTGATCTTTTGTTTGGAGGACGTGATTATAAAGAGGAAGTGCTTACTATTGTTTTAAGTGAATCTGCAACGGATATATCTCCTTATAGCCTGAACCTAAACAATTTAATCCGGTCTGCCAATATTTATCAGGGACTGGTGGCTTTTGACCGCAATTTAAAAATAATCCCCTCCCTGGCTGTTTCCTGGGGAAATCTGGACTCAAAGACGTGGGAATTTAAACTGAGACAGGGGGTTTTGTTTCATGATCGTAGTGCCTTTACTGCAAGTAATGTTATTGAAAGTTACGAAGCAGCTATAGAGGAAGCGGACAGTCTGGTTTCAACGTATCTGGATAACATCGAAGAGATAAAGGTAATCGATGATTTCAATATTCAAATAATTACCAAAACACCTGATCCATTACTTCTTTCTAAACTGACCAAGTTTTTTATCACAAGGCCGGGTAATATCGGTACTGGCCCCTATCAGATTCGCGAATGGGTAAAAGGTATGATGTTTGACCTTGCAGCTTTTACTGATTATTGGGGTAAACAGCCAGCTTACAGGAATGTTCAGTACGTTGTAACTTCCAGTAAATCACTTAGGGAAAAGAATTTTGAGGATGGTAAAACTGATATTTTAACTGCTGTAACTCAGGAACAAGCTTTAGAACTCCCCAAAGGGCAGATTAAAACTAGTTATGGTCTTGAGGTGAATTTTTTGATGTTTGACCTGCAAGATGAACTGCTTTCTCAAAGAGAGATTAGGGAAGCTATTCAGACGATTTTTGACCCCGCCCAAATTGAGGCTATCGGGAATCATTTTGTGCGCCAGGCAACGCAGTTTGTTGCACCGGGGGTATACGGTTATAATCCTGACATTGAGCCATTTGAATTTAATGAGGAAAACCGGGCAAAGGATTTATTTGGCGAACTTCTTGAAAAAATCACATTTGATCATCTGAGCAGTTACAGAACTTTGAGTGAATATATTATTGAGCAGTTAAGGGAAGCCGGTTTTTCAGTTAAAGACAATGCTGTTTCTCCTGAAGAACTTTTGAAAAAAATTAAGACTAATGAATCTCAATTTTATCTTATCGGCTGGCAAGCGGAAGACGGTGACGCGGGAGGATTTCTTGATGCATTTATTCACAGTGAAGGTGAGTTTAATAATGGTCGTTATGTAAATTCTGAGGTGGATGGATTAATTGAAGAAAGTAGACAGGAAATGAATCCGCAGATTAGACTTGAACTGCTTCAGAAAATTATGGAAAAAGTACATGATGATTTAATCGGTATTCCATTATTTGAATCATCCAGGCTTTATGCTGTACAAGATGGAGTTGATTGGGAGCCAAGGTTGGATGGGCTTGTTTTAGCTGCAGAAGTCGAATAATAAAATCTATTAAATTTGAAATAAACTTACGACTTACTGTGTATTATTAATTAAGTAACTAATTATTTATTATGAAAAAGATATTCCCCTTTATAATAATATTTTCTTTAGCTCTCCTTGTGGGTTGCGGTGCAGAAGAACCTGGCGAAATGAGTTTTAATGGAGATATACCGAAAAGCTGTGGTGACGGCTTTTGCGGCGGGCCGGAAAACATTAGAAATTGTCCGCAAGACTGTGAATCTGAAAGCGATGTGCAAATAGAATATGAGGGGATCGGGGAAAATGAATATTATGTTACCAATCAGACTAGTGGTTCAAAATTATATGTAAAACTTTATCCGGCTGAAGGCGTAAGTGGTCCAGCTCCTACCATTATTATGTCGCCGGGTGGCGATGGTGATAGCAGTATGTTTACAGATAGTGTTATGGCGGGAGCTTCTGTAGCGGAAAGATTTGCTAATGCTGGATTTAATGCCGTTGCCTATGACCCGGAAGGCAGGGGTAAAAGTGAAGGAACTGAAAACTGGAATGGTTTTATTGGTCAGGACGGCCTTTATTATATTACGGAGTTTATTGATAGCCTGCCGGAAGTTTCCGATATAGGCTATTTAACTCAATCGTATGGAGTGGTACTCGCTTCTGGTGTGCTTGCCAGATACCCAAACGGCCCGGCGATATTTTTAATTGACTGGGAAGGGCCGGTAAATAAAAATGATGTAACGGGAGGGTGTAAAGGCGGTGCAGAAAGCATAGAGGAACAGACTGGTCCCGGAGATCATTCATGCAGGGACGAGGAATTTTGGCTAGAAAGAGAAGCTGAAGTTTTTGGTTTGGAATTTGAGGTTCCTTACCACAGAATACAATCCCTTAAGGATCATGTTCAGCCTGATGCCAGCAATGCTGTGGATATGATACTTGCCACCACACACACGCAGTACGGCGGTAATGGTAAATCACCTTACACCAGACTTAATGACTTTGAGCCAAATACAATTTTTTCTTTGGATATTGAAGAAGAATTAACTGAAAATGATAAAGAAAAATATGACATGATGATTCGGTATGCTGATTATTTATTTGAGGAATATGGAAGTGGTGAAGGGGAAGTTATGGACCCCCACCTTGGCGGGACTCCATCGGAGGATGAGGAATATGTTAGGGAGCCGGGGGTTGTTTATTTTGGATTAATGGTGCATTTGGAGGGGTGGTTTGATGAAGTGGATAATGAAGTTATGTTTAATGCGCATATGGAGGAAGCGAAAGAGCTCGCTGATATTTTTGAAGCTAATGGAGCTAAAGTCACATTTGAAGCCAGCCCGGAGACCATTGAGGCATGTAGCAATTTTGATAACGTACTTCTTGAGCTATACAACAGAGGTCATGGTATAGGTGTGCATGCGGATGC
>JAHJBZ010000046.1 GCA_018813295.1 Patescibacteria group bacterium
CAATCGCGCCTTCGGGGGTGATGTTCGGTTCGGTTTTATATCCCATGATTATATTAATATTTCGTGAAATATGCCGTTTCAAAAATTGCATCACCTCCGACAAACCAAATTCCTCTCCCGGTCGCACCAGCAAATGAGAATGATCATACCCCAAAAACCACGCATATAAATAAAATCCCTTAATTTTTTTACATAACTTCAAATTCTCCACAAACAAATCACAAAATATCCATTCCTTGAAATACGGGCACCAATTAAATGTGTTTGTTGTAACAAAATACGTACCGTCTTCGACGTAAATACGACGTTGGGAATCACGATGTTTTTTCTTCATACAAAATATTCATTAAACACTAAATAATTCAATTAATTACAAAAATATTGATTCAGGAGAGCTTTATATCATGGTATCTTTAACTGTGTCAAACTTTTTTTCTCACGCATACACCCCCTTCCTCACTCCCGCTTAGCGGGATAAGAGGGCAACTAGGGGAAGGGGAGAAACCTGCCTGCCGGCAGGCAGGGAAAATAATACAAAAGAAAGAAATGTCACCACTCGATAACAAATTCATGGCCCGCGCCCTAAAACTCGCCACTCTTGGCGGTCGAGACGTCGCCCCAAACCCAATGGTCGGCGCTGTCATCGTAAAAAACGGCAAAATAATCGGCGAAGGCTATCACAAAAAATTTGGCGGTCCCCATGCAGAGGTAAATGCCATAAAATCGGTCAAAAACAAAAAAGACCTCATTGGCGCCACTATCTACGCCACTCTCGAACCCTGCCGTCACCACGGCAAAACCCCACCCTGTTTTGATTTGATTAAATCTGTCGGAATTTCGAAAATTATCTGTGGTTCTCGCGACCCATTTCAAGTTGGAGTCCGGACTCCTTTGGAGTCCGGACTCCAAATACTGAAAGGCCCAATCGCCAATCAATGTCGAGATTTAAACAAATTCTACTTCACCTGGATCACCAAAAAACGTCCATTTATTACCGTAAAAGTCGCCGTTAGTGCCGATGGATTCGTTGCTGGCGAAAATGGACAGCCTGTCCACATCACGTCCAAAAAACAAGACATCGAAGTCCACAAATTACGCGCTGAGCACCAGGCAATTATGGTTGGCAGCAATACCGTTCTAACCGACAATCCACATCTCGGCGTCCGATTAGTAAAGGGCAAAGACCCATTGCGCATTATTCTCGATTCCAAACTCCGTATTCCGGTGAACGCCAAAGTTTTGAGGAGTAAAGATGTATTAATTGCGACAACACAACAAGCCGATAAAATGAAAATTGAAAAATTAAAATTGAAAAATTACGAAGTATGGATTTCTCCAACCAAAACAAAAGTCTGCTTAAAACGATTGCTCAAACACCTCGCCAAACAAGGCATATCATCCGTCCTCGTCGAACCCGGCCCAACTCTCTACAAAGTATTAAAAAAAGAAAAACTAATCGACGAATTAATTGTTTTTAAAGGAAGGAAAAAAATAAAACAAGGATTACCCATAAGCTTGTAATTTTTTAAAATAGAAAGAGTATGTGATAAAATACTTCTAATGATTGTTATTTAAATATTTATGCCTAAAACAAAAAAAGAAGATATAAAATATCAAGATATAGTAAAACATGCCAATATTGGGATATTAATTGCCCAGGATGGGTTAATTAAATTTACAAACAAAACAGTTGAAAAAATTACAGGTTATTCAAAAAAAGAATGGTTTAATAAACCATTTACTAATTTTATATATCCTGAAGATAGAAAATTGGTTATCGAACATTACACCAGAAAACTTCAGGGGAAAGAGAAAACTTCGATGTATTCTTTTAGAATTATAGACAAAAAAGGGCGCATTAAATGGTTTGAAATTCATTCTGTGCGTTTTGATTGGGATGGTAAACCAGCAAGTCTTAATTTTTTAAGTGACATTACCAAACGCAAACAAACAGAAATAGAATTATTGCAAGAAAAAAATAAAATTCAAAAATATCTTGATATAGCAAATACAATCTTAATAGCTATAAACCAAGATGGTGAAGTCACCATGCTTAATAAAAAAGGTTGTAGGCTTTTAGGTTATAAACAAAATGAAATAATTGGTAAAAATTGGTTTGATATATGTATTCCAAAAGAAATCAGAAATAAATTAAAAAAATATTCCAAACTTTTACTTAATGGAAAGATAAAACCAATTGAGTATCATGAAAATGTTATATTATGCAAAAATGGACAACAAAAACTTATTGGTTGGTATAATACTTTATTAAAGGACGACAAAGGCAATATAATTGGCCATTTAAGCTCAGGGGAAGACATAACTGAACGTAAAAAAACAGAAGAACAATTGCTTTTTCTCAGCTCTGTAGCTGAGCAGGTATCAGACTCCATTGTCGTAACGGATGTGAATTTTGAAATAACATACATCAACAAAGCAGCTGAAAAATTATTTGGTTATACACTTCAAGAATTAAAAGGGCAAACACCTAGTTTATTTAATGCTGAATCTTTATCTGAACAATTACAAAACAAACTATACAAATCTATAAAGAAAGGCAAGCAATTTGCTACAACATGGACCAACAAGCGAAAAGATGGCAGTACTTTTATTTGTGACTTCAGGGTTTCTCCACTGAAAAACAATCAGGGCAAAATTATTGGTTACATAGGGATACAACGTGATGTTACCGAACACAAAAAAATACAAGAAGATTTGAAAGAAAGTGAAGAAAAATTTCGCACCCTTACTGAAAAAGCAAGCGATATTCTTTATTCTATGAACGCAAAAGGGGTCTTGCAATATATAGGTCCTCAGGTTAAGCGCTATGGCTTTAGTCCAGATAAAATGGTTGGAAAAAGCTTTTTAAAATTTGTTTTGCCTGAAGACAGGAAAAAAGTAAATCTTGATTATCAAAAAACATTCAAAACAGGAGAGGAATTCCCAACTGAATTTAGAATTAAAGATGCCAAAGGCAATATTCAATGGCTTGAGGAGTATGGAAGCCTTCAAAAAGATAAAAATGGGAAAATAACCGGAGTTACTGGTGTTTTGCGAGGTATCACCGAACGCAAAAAAGCAGAAGAAGCATTACAAAAAGCACATGATGAATTAGAAATACGGGTCGAAGAAAGAACTGCAGAATTAAAAGAAGCCAATGAACAATTATTAAAAATCCAATTAGGAATCAAGCGATCAAAAGAAGCTGTATTTATAACAAATGTAAAAGGCATAATTACTTATGTTAACCCTGCTTTTGAGAGAATTTATGGTTACAAATCTGAAGAAATTGTCGGTAAAAAAACTCCACGTATTTTAAAATCTAACACGCTGACACAAACTTATTACAACAATCTTTGGAAAAAACTAATGAATAAACAATCCACCGAAACTGAAATGTTCAATAAAACCAAAGACGGCCAATTAATCAACATAAGACAGTCCGCAAATCCAATTGTTGACCAAAAAGGAAACATCCTTGGCTTCCTGGCCATTCAAAATAATGTCACGGAACAAAAAAGAGCCGAAAAAGAAATTAAAGAGATGTCTGAGCGCTTAAAATTGGCTACACAGGCAGCCCAAATAGGAGTTTGGGATTGGGATGTAAAAAATAATGTGCTTATTTGGGATGAGTCGATGTATAAGCTTTATGGAATTAATACAAAAGATTTTTCTGGTGCTTATGAGGCATGGACAAAAACCCTCCATCCATCAGATGCAGAAAAGGCAAGCAAAGAAGTCCAGTTAGCCCTAAGCGGCAAAAAAGAATTTAATACTGAATTTCGTATAACAAGGCTTGACGGAATGGTCAGGACAATAAGTGGTAGAGCTACTGTATATCGCGACAACAAGGGTAAACCCACCAGAATGATAGGGGTTAATGCTGATATCACTGAACGCAAGGAAATTGATAAGGCAAAAAGCGAATTTGTATCCTTAGCCTCCCATCAATTACGTACACCCCTAACGAGCATTAAATGGTTAGTGGAGGCGGTTTTACAAAAAGGAAGTCTGGATAAATTACAAAAAGAATACCTGCAAGATGCCCTCGGATCAAACGAAAGAATGATCAAATTGGTAAATGACCTTTTAAATATTTCACGTCTGGAAGCAGGGGTGATTAATGTTACTCCCAAAAAAACCGATATAAGCGAATTTGTTAATGAACTAATTAAAGAAAGCCGATTTATGGCAAAAGAAAACAACCAAACTATTAAATTTACAAAACCAAAGAAAAAAATTATTGCCCACATGGACCGCCAATTAATTGGTCAGGTTATTTCTAATTTGATTTCAAACGCCCTAAAATACTCTAAAAAGAACACAACTGTTACTGTTTTACTTAAAAAACAAACCGATAAAATCACAATATCTATAACAGATAAAGGCATTGGTATTTCTAAAGAAGATCAGGGGAAACTATTCACCAGATTTTTCCGGTCAATAGAAGCAACCCAAATTTCAACTACAGGTTCTGGATTAGGCCTTTATATTATTAAAAAGATTTTAAATATCTGCAATGGCAGTATTAAATGCAAATCAGCCCCAGCAAAAGGATCCACATTCACTGTAACACTTCCGATAAAAGGAGTTGGCCGCAGGGGTCTGAAAGAATTAATTCAACATACAATTAGTTAACCTTAACAGTTTAAATACACATGCCTAAAAAAAATAAAATTTTAATTGCTGAAGATGACCCATATCTAAGCAAGATTATGAGCGCCACCCTAAAAGAAGAAGAATTTGAAGTTGAAATGGCAAAAGATGGAGTTGAAGCATTAAAAAAGATCAAAAAAGATGACTATGCCTTAGTTCTTTTAGACCTAATTATGCCTATCAAAGATGGATTTGAAGTTCTAAAAGAGTTAAAAAAGGCAAAAATAAAAACCCCTGTTTTGGTTTTCAGTAATCTTTCTCAAGAAAGAGATGAGACGCAGGTTTTTGCACTCGGCGCCAAAGAATATTTCATCAAATCCGATATGTCGATTGAAGACGTGGTGAAAACTGTAAAGAGATATACGACGAAGAAATAGATTCCATCAAATCTAGACACTAATTGAAATTTACGTTAAATTGTCTACACCAAGAAGGCACGCGGAGAGATACTCAAGTGGCTGAAGAGGCGGTCTGCCTGAGGCAGACTGTAGGGGAGATATTTTACAATTAGTTCATTACGCGGAGAGATACTCAAGTGGCTGAAGAGGCGGTCTGCCTGAGGCAGACTGTAGGGGAGATATTTTACAATTAGTTCATTACGCGGAGAGATACTCAAGTGGCTGAAGAGGCGGCTTTGCTAAAGCTGTAGTGGGGTTTTACCCCAGCGGGGGTTCGAATCCCCCTCTCTCCGC
>JAHJBZ010000047.1 GCA_018813295.1 Patescibacteria group bacterium
TTATTTCATCATCCGTAGAGACGTTGCACTGCAACGTCTCTACATTGGTTGGATTGATGTTATTATAACCAATGACCGTATCCGAGTCGGAATGTGGGTTGTCTATCACAACAATCCCATGCACATGATTCGGCATTACAACCCATTGGTCCAATCGGACGAATGGAAAATGGTTTGGGATATCCTGCCAAAATTTCGCCGCAAGACATCCAACATCCGATAATCCCATAATGTAATTACGAACTTGGCCAAAATATTCCTCTTTATTCTTTGTGCATATGGTTACGAAATACCAACCATCAGATGAATAATCCCAATATGACAATCGTGTAGATTTGATACGGTATTTATTTTTAAATAATGTCATATTAAAAATTGAACTCAATCGTCCCCCCCATTGTCTGATAAACGGTCAGATCTTTCACCTTCTCCATCGTTTCTCCATGCGGGTGTTCGAACTTATTATCTATTCCGGCGGATACGATGGCTGTTTGGGGGTTGACCGCGGCTAAAAATGCGTCTGATGTGGCTGTGCGGCTACCATGGTGGCCTAATTTGAGGATGTCACTTTGGACATCTTGTCCAGAAAGCAAAATCTCTTTTTCCTCCTCATGTTCAGCGTCACCCGTTAGCAATGCCAATGAGGTATTGGATTTTATGAGGTGGGCGACGATTGATGTGTTGTTTTTGTTGTCGACGTCATGTCCAATTAAACTTTGATTTGTAAGCGGGTAAAGGATATCCAGGAAAACATTATTTCCCATCTGGATGTCCTGGTCATTTTGAGGAAATATGATTGGTATGTTGAGAAGCTGGATTTCGTTCAAAAATGCTTCATACATAGGATCGCTTGATATTACACCGGTAATCATTACTTGTTTGACTGGGTATTTTTGGATGACGTCCAGAAACCCGCCAAAGTGGTCGCGGTGTGGGTGAGTGAGAATAAAGAGATCAATCTCCTGATTGAAAAAGCCGATTTGCTCACCAAGCTCTTCTACGACTGCCCCGTTCTCACCGGCGTCGATAAGAACGTTTTTGTATTCAGGTGTTTGGATAAGGATTGCGTCGCCTTGGCCTACATCTAAAAAAGACACACTTAAATCGTTAGCAGTGACGTGTTGCAACTGTGTCAGCGTTAGCAACAGGATGCAGGCTGCAATGATGTGGGAGAGCACCCAGTACTTCAATTTACAATTTTCAATTTTCGAAATTGCTAGGTGCTAGAATTTTGGGGGCAGGTTAAACATTTTATCACATTCAGATTATTTGTCAACCTAAAATAGGGTCAAAAATCCTCCCCCGCCATAACGAACGAAGGAGGACCTTTGGAATTTATTTTTATTTTTGTTTGCGACGTAAAATGCCTCCTGCAGCAGCAACGCTTCCAAGAAGAAGCAACCCAATACCTATACCGGTCTGTGGCAGGCGGATTGATTGCACAGCACCAACTGATTCGTTGCCAGCTGAATCCTTTGTAGTGATTTTGAATGTGTATTCAACACCACCTTCTAAATCAGATATTTCATGACTTGTAGCTGTTGTCCCAAGAGATGTGCCACTATCATAAGTGTTACCCAGGTCCAAACTCTGATAAAGAATTTGATCAACAAGATCTTTCGCACTGTTGATACTAGCTGTCCAGTTCATTGCAATCATAAATGTTTCAACTTGTTCGATATATGAAAGAACAAAATCAGTGATATCTTCTGGTGGAGTTGTGTCTTCGGTTTCTCCTGTATCATCAACTACAGGTTCGGTGGGTTCACTGTCTACGACAGGTTCTTCTTCACCTTCACCTTCAGCACCATCAACTACAGGTTCAGTGTCAGTTCCTAAAAAGAGACCAGAGTCGGCGCTGCCGCTAACGATTGGATTGCCGGCTTCATCTGTAACAGCAACACCAGCGGTAACGATATAGTTTACGTTTAATGCCTGATCGGCTGTTCCGAGCATTACTGTAGCACCTGTTTCATCCTCTGCATCAATTTCTGCGGTTAGAATTTCTAACACGCTAGACGGATTGATTTGTTGAGTAATGCTAAAAGCTGCTTCAGGAAGAAGATCAGGTAGTATTACTGGCTCAGAAAACTCAATAGTTACATGTGATTTATCTACAGCTTCAACATCAACGACAGTTGGCGAAGTGGTATCTCCTACTTCTTCAGCCATTGTAATAGCACTGGCCTCGATACTGTATGCTTCACTTTCAACATCATCAGAATCAATAGCTGTTGCTGAGAAGTAATATGTAGTATCAGGCGTTAGCCCTTCTACAATATATGAAGTGCTATTGTCCGGTGTGTCGACCTCAGTGTCATAATCACCCTCACCAGCCATTTGTACTGATGTGGTGCCATAATAAATGCGATAATAGCTAACAAGACCGCCTTCAGCATCCTGAGCTGAGTTCCAGGACAGTCCGATTGATACAGAGTCAACCGCTGTAGCACTAAGGCCTGTTACATTATCAGGTTCTCCAGCTGCGAACACAGGCAATGCCAATATAGCAGCCGCAAACAATGCAATTATTGATCTTTTTGTATTTATTTTCATGATTTTTTGTTTAAATATCATATAATTATAGCAAAGATTGGCGGAAAAGGCAAGGGTTTTGTGTAGTTATAAACAAAATACTGTTTTTAACAGGGAGTGATATAATTGAGACATAATTTTATTCCGTAAATTTTTTATTATGCCTGTAGTACCTGATCCTGATGATGTGAAAAAAGATCCTAATATTATAAAAAAATTCCTTTCTCCTGAACAAAAAGAGGAAATGTTTCGCAAAGAGAAAGAATTAGCTGATAAAAACAAAAAAGAAGCACAAAATTTAGAATCTGCTGAACATATTCAAGAAGAAAATGAGGCTGAACACTTGTTAGACGAAATAGATTAGGCTATGCCCATGGGTCTTCTGTCTGTTCACCGTTAATGTCAAACAGTATTTCTTCTCCCTCATAATCTGTTGTTGGGATAAGCATTCTGCCCATAGATGTAGAACGTTCTCTTACCGGTATTGGCATACCTTCATGGATAACATAGCTTGTATTGGGTTTGCCAATTTGTGCTCTATCGACCCTTCCCCAAACATTATTATTGCTGGCAAGGGTGTTAAAATAGACAACACCATCTAATAAAAGATATTTTCTGCTGTTATTCGGGTCCCTATCTCTTATTACCATTTCCTCCCCTTCCACTATGTTTGCAAATATATCGTTTGTAATTATTTGATCTATTACCTGGCCGAAATAAAGACCATTGCCCTCTCTGCCGAAAACAACTCCATATCTTTCTCCATAAGCATCTTGTCTGGCCATTTTTAATAAATTTTCTATTTGATATTCATGTGTGCTTCCTCTGAGTTGCTGCAATAAGTTTTCTAATGGTTCTATGCTTTCTGCAGCAGTTGCGTAATAGGTTCCTGCGCTTCCATCAGGCAACACCATTCTGTCTCCAGATCTTAAATCAGGACCATAGTTCATATCTTCACCTGTTCGCATTTTAATTAAGCGATTTAACATTGAGTCTGCTTCTTCCCTGTTTTCAAAGCCAGCTGCTCTTGCCGCTTCTTCAAAATCCTCAGGATCTATATTTTGGCTATTATAAGCCATTTCAAGGTAGTTTGTTGCCTGTTCTTCCATTCTTTCACTAAGAGCTTCGCCTGTTTCTTGGGGGGCTTCAACTCCTACATAAATAAATTTTTGATTTTGTGGGTCAAAATCATAGTTAAATTTTGTATATAACATGTTTTTATTAATTAAATTATCTTATAATTATACCAATAATAAGCCAAAAAATCAAGAGTAACTTGATTTAGTTTTCCAAATATGTTAAAAAGTATAACCTAATTATAATTCTATTCTAAATGCCCCCAGAAGAAGAATTCGACATTCCATCAAGCTCAAGTGATTTTGTGCAGTTTGATGATGCAGTTCGTGTAATGCAGGAGTATCTTAAATTGAATGGTAATAAGGAATTGGTTCAATATTTTCGAAATATTGTGTGTACTTTTTTGTCTATTGTTAATCGCACAGATGAGAATCAGATTGGTTACATTGTGCAAAATAGGCTACATACGCAAGCTGTTGAAGTGGCTTTGCACATTAGAAAAACGAGACTCACAACAATGCGTTTTGAAAGAACTACAGCAAATTTCTTACCAGACAATTTAGCGGGTACCAAAATGTCTCCTGAAGAGGCGGCCAGAGTTTCGTTGGTTAAGAAAGAGGTTATTCGTTTAGCCAAAGTAACTGCTAGACCAAGAAATCCTTATGCAGCTCAAAGATCGCAGATAGACCAAGTGTTGAGGGGGATGGATACAAGAATGGTGTTATCAGATTAAAATTATTTATAATGCCTCCTAAAAAACATTCCACCAAAGGCGAAGAAATTACTTTTGATGCTGTAATTGATCAATTGCAGGAGCATTTGGCACTAGATGACAGAGAGCTGCTTGTTGGTTATTTAAGAGGTGTGATTCGTCGTTATTTATCACTTCTTAAGCCAAAAAAAGGAAATGGACCGGGGAATGAAACTTCGATGACTTATCATCTGTTTTGTGCAAATACCCAAATTAGTCGTGCGGCTATTTTGTCTCTTTTTGATGGTGATAATGTGCAAGTGGCTTCAATGTCTTTTAATGGCTCGAGGATTAAAACCATACCTCAAAGAGCCGGAAGAGTGTGCGTGAGTGATGCAGCCAATATTTCTTTGGTTGATTGTCTTGCATTTCGTTTAACTGATATCCAACCCCCAATAAGAGCTAGAAAAAATAAAGAACATTATCAGATTCCAACAAAAGATAGAATGCCCGTTATAAAAGATCCTAATTCGAAATTACTAATAGAAATATAAGTTTATAATCCAATTTCTCCGGCGATCTCCTTCATTGCATTTAGGGCTATTTCAAGGAATTCATTTAGTTCCAGCCCTATTAATTCGCATTCTTTGATGACTTCACGGTTTACTTTAGCGGCGAAGGCTTTGTCTTTAAATTTCTTTTTAATTGATTTCACTTCTGCATTAGCCAGTTTTTTATCCGGGCGCATGAGGCCGTAAGCATAGATTAGGCCGGTGACTGTTTCGCCGCAAGCGAGTGCGTGTTGGAATTTTGTGGTGCGCTCCTTTCCCGCATAATCACCGCATTCTGTACCGTAAGCGTGGGAAACGATTACTTCGATTAATTCATCGGTTACACCTGCATTTTTTAGGATGTCGACGCAAAGTACGCAGTGGTTTTTAACGTCGTTCTTTGTTTTATCAAAATCGATATCGTGGATCAGTCCTGCGATACCCCACAGTTCTTCGTCTTCACCAAAATGGCGGGCAAGAGCACGCAAAACAACTTCTGATTCGCGGCAGTGCATTTTAATGATTGGATCTTTTATATGTTCATCAAGCAATGCTTTGGCTTGATCATAGGTTATTCCGGCTTCCATGGGTTTATCGGTTAAAGGTTTAGTTGGTTTTTTGTCTTTTGTTTGGGTTCCGACACCCTCTTTAAGACGGTTAATTACAAATTCTTTATCAAGTGCGGAAAGAAACCAGCCGACTTGTGGGCCGTATTCTTTGCCCAAAAAGATGTTGTAAATGGCTGGGAAGCAGACTTTTGGGCCAAACTCTTCATCGCTTTTTACTATTTCGTGGATAGTGCCGTGAATTGCTTCACCTTCCCATTCTTTAATCTTATCTAATTTCTCTACAACTATGCCGAGGAATCGTTTTTGAATATCTGTAAGATTGTTTGCGGACTCAGGCAGCTCCTCTTGTAAATGATATTGATAGCGCTCCGGTGCGTAATCTTCTAGCCACTTTTTAGCGTATTTAATACGTAGATCGATTTCCTCTTTGTCGATTGCAGTTAGCTTGGAGCCTTTCATTTTTTCGACTTCTTCATATACATCGAGTCTTGGGATTTGGATTATGAAAACTAGTTGTGAGAACCGCGGCAAAAATCTTTCTTCCGGTTCCTTGTCAGTGATTTGAGATAGCTGGAACAGTCTGCCAGCGTCAGTTTGCAATGTATCTTTTTCGCCTTTGTGAAAATACCATTTGGCGGCTTCATCGTGTTGGTCAAAAAGGCGTGGAATTGTATCTCCTTCGGGATCGAACTCAATTGTTTGATTGGGTTTTTTTGAAAGCATCAAAAATCTCAACATCTCTGGTGGTACAAGGTTTGCGATGTCTCTTGCAGTTTGGCCGATGCCTTTTGAGGAGCTCATTTTTTTACCGCCGATAAGGAAAAATTCGTATGGAACATTGAATGGCACATTCGTTTTAGATATCTCCTTACAAATTGTTTCGCCGATATCATGAGAGCCGCCAGCTGCATTGTGGTCTTTTCCGGATCCTTCGATTGTAACTCCATATACATCCCATTTTGCTGGCCATTCTACCTTCCAGGTCAGTTCGGCGTTGCCGTCGAATGGTGATATTTCACCTTCGTGTTCGCAGCCTTCTGCCCAGGTTACTTTGTCCTTTTTGCAGACGTATTTAACTTTTTCTCCGTCAAAACTGATGACGTCAGTTGAACCGACCTTGCCGCATTTTTCACAGATTACCTGGACTGGAGACCAGTGTTCTTCCTTTTCAGAGCCGGAAATTTCTTTGTAGATTTTGCGGATTTCATTGTTTTTTGTCAGGGCGATTTTAATCCAATCATTCATCTTCCCGCTTTTGTAGGCGTCATGTGCGCGGGGTATTTCGGGATCAAATCCTATTTCTTTAATGACGCCCAAAAATTCCTCACCATAATATTCAGCAAAGTTTTCAGCTTTTTTGTCGGGCGATGGGATGTTGCAAAGCGGCATGCCCATGTATTTATCAAATCCTTTTCCATCTAATTCTTTTGGCATACCGTCCATTGGATCGTAGTCATTAAACTCAAAAAGGAAGCGGGCTTTTTTGCCTTTTTCATTCAGTACCTGCGCAATAATTCCGTGTATAACAACGCCCCGGAGTGACCCGATATGCACGCGACCGGACAAGGTTTTCTCATCACGGATAATAAACTGCTTTTGGTCGGGGTAGGTTTCTATGATTTTTTCAACGACTTCGTCTGTCCAGAACATAACTTACGATTTAACATTTAACATTTTGCATTTTTCACTTGAAAAACGACCCTACAAAGAATAACAGGTGGTAGGGGTTAGTGGCAAAAGGAATTAACATTTTTCAATTTTCATTTTGCATTTTTCATTTAAATGGAAAATGAATTGTTGCTATTTGCTTAATTCGAGTATTGCAGCGCTGTGACTGGCTACTGTCTGGCGAATTATAGGCAGGTCGTGAGTGTTCTCTTTGATTTCTTCGACATCTCTTTCGACTCTTTTGAGACATCCGTATATAGTTTCGTGACCTTCACGCAGTGTTTTGATATCGCTTTGTGTGTCTTCGATTAAAACACCATTGCGACGGATTTGACCTTCTAGGTCAGTTTTGACACCTTCGATTAAAACACCGTTCTGGCGAATTTGACTTTCCAAATCGGTTTTTACACCTGTTATCAGGTCTGTAATAAATTGTTTGTCTTCTTTAGTCATAATAATTAAGTTAGATACTAAAAATTCTTTTATAAAATTCAAAGAAGGATTCTCATTGTATGAAATGTGGGGGGTGGTGTAAAGAGGAAATATTTTTCAATTTGCATTTGCCAATCAAAGGAGTAGATTTTATTCCAGAATGCTTGATGCAATAATCCATCACTGGGAACCGATTTTGGCTGTAGGAATATTTGGCGTTGTTTTTGTGGCGATTGTTTTTGAGATTTTTGATAAAGCTATTGTGGCGATGGCTGGCGCGGGGATATTGGTGTTAACTCGTGTTTTAACGTTCGAACAGGCGATTGAGGCGATTAATTTTGAAATTATAGCATTGCTTGCGGCGATGATGATTTTGGTGGAGATCGCGCAGGAGTCCGGACTCTTCACATTGATTAATTTTAAGTTGGCGAAGTTTTCTAAAGGAAATCCATTTCTGATATTCCTCTTTTTTATGCTGGTTACGGCATTTGCATCGGCATTTTTGGATAATGTGACGACTATTTTAATTGTTGTGCCAATTACAATCGCACTGGTAAGAGGAATGGGTTATAACCCTTTTCCTTTTATTATTGGAGAGATTATGTTTTCCAATATTGGTGGTGCATTGACTTTGGTTGGTGATCCTCCAAATATCTTAGTAGGTACTATGGCGGGTATTTCTTTTAATTCCTTTATCGTTCATCTATGGATACCAATTTTAATAATCATTGTCCTTATTTTGGTTGCCTTCTATGTAATTCGATGGAAGGATTTAAAACCAATTCACCATCATCTGCCGAAATTGTTTTTGAGCAATTTGCTTTTGAAGAAGATTCAGTATCAGTTCCTGAAGACTAAGCTTGATGCCAGATATATGATAACTGTGGCTGTAATCCTGGGTCTTACCATTGTAGGATTCTTAATGCAATTTGTTCTTAATTATCCACTTGCTGTTATAGCTTTCGCAGGTGCGATAATCTTGATGCTTGTCGTTCACAAAAAGATCCACGTTCATCATGTGCTCAGTAAAGTTGAATGGCCTACGCTTGGTTTTTTTGCTGGTCTTTTTGTATTGGCGCATGGTTTGGAGGAGGTTGGTATTTTGAAAGCCATTGGCCACTCTTTGGTTGGTGTTACGGATAATTTTGCACTCCTGATTCTTATTGTTGTGTGGAGTGCGGGGATTCTTTCCATGGTTATTGATAACATTCCATTTGTTACAGTGATGATCCCGATTATCTTTAATATGCAGGAGGTACTTGGCAGTGATCCGCACTTCTCTCTCCTTTGGTGGGCGCTTGTTCTTGGGGCTTGTCTTGGTGGGAATGGAACGATTATTGGTGCTTCGGCAAATGTTATTGGTGTTGATTTGGCGCGGAACAATGGAGTTAAAATTACATTTCTTTCTTACCTGCGTTATAGTTTGCCGCTGACGCTGCTTACATTGGTAGTTTCGTCGGTTTATTTAATGGTTTGGTACTTTTATTTCTAATAAATCAATAGTGGCGCTGCTTCGCGTGGAGCAATAGTGGCGCAGTTGTGGTAACTACAATAGCTCCACTATAGCGCTACAATTGCGCCACAATAGAAACATGCATACAACTCTCTCAAAATTATTTCGGGAAATAGAAGCTGAGCTTGGTACTCATGAGTTTTGTATTATGGCTCTTGAGGCGCTAAAAAGTGCATTGCTTCAATATAAGATTAAAGACAGGGAAGAGCTTCAGCATCAACTTCTTTTGATCTTTAAATTACTGAAGATAACTAAGCCGCGTTATGCAATTTTACTCGATAGTTTTTATAAAATCTTAGATGAGTGTGAGACAAGCAAAACAGATATACCTATCGAAGAATTGATAATGAGAATTGATCGAATTATTGTTGCTTATCAGCTTGAGAAATTACAGCTAGTTCAAGCGAGTGAGGGGATTGATTTCGATGATAAAAGCATTTTGATTCATGATCACAGCCATTTTATTCATAGCGTTCTTGCTTCCATGAATCAAAAGGGCAAACGTTTTACAGTAATTGTTGCTGAACAAAATATGGAAAAAACCGAAGACAATATTGAATTTCTACATAGTCACGATATTGAATACAAAGTAGTACCGGCACACATGCTTTCTCATATTGAAGAAACGGTTGATATGGTGTTTTGCGGGGCTGTGACTTTTCAGGAAAATATGAATTTTGTTATGGATCCAGGTAGCAAGGCGATCATTTCCCATTTCCATTATGAAAAGAAACCAATTTACGTATTTATAACAACATCCAAATTCACCCTTTGGCCTTTGACGGAAGAGTCACATGAAGTTTATGCCAAGCCTGATATAGGATATCATCATGTTTTGACCGATATCGAATACGAGAGAATTAAATTTTCTCATGATCGTGTATCAGTCGACCTAATTGATTATATTGTGACGGAACAGGGTATTTTTAAACCGAAAGAATTGAAGGAGATTTTTAGGGACATGTTTAAAAAGAGGGCGAAAAAGAGGGAGAGGTATTTTGGGGAGGAAAATTAGGCTACCCAACGTAAATCAGGATCTTGTGCTAACAAGCCCAATATCTTTCCTCTTTTTGTGCGGGCGGGATGTTCACCATGAACCAATAGGGTAAGCGCTCTTTGTCTTTCCCAGCTCAATCCTTCTATCATAATTGCTGTCCTATTTTGTGTACTTAAGCGCTGATTTCCAAAATCCGGATTGATGAGATGGGTTGTCCATTCTCCATCAGGGTCATCATTGTTAAAGGCTACTTCAAGAGACAAATTGCCGCTTGGTTGGCCGTCGTTAGATGTATCGGTTGCCCATTCTTGACTTGGGTCTGTGTCTTGGCGTCTTGGTGCGTTAGGCATGGTATTGTGGTTAGTGGAGGGAATGATACTATATATTTTTTAGAAGTCAAATTTTATTTTTCACTCATACGCATCCCCTTCTTTCCTTCTGGGGTAAGTGGGTAGTATTCAATGAAGGGAAAGAAAGAAATAATACAAAGAAAGAGCCTTGCTTTTTTCGCAAAATTAGTATATAACTTTAAACCTTATACAACGAAATGACTTCTAATTTTATGCCCAACAAAACATATTCATTACTGGCTATTCTGCTTGTGCCTTTATTCTTCCTTGCGGGTTGCGGAGAAGGTGAATCTGAAAATATAGCTGAAAAGTATATTCCACAGGTGCAGGTATTGGATTTAAACGAACAACCCACCTATGTTGTATCGGAAATTGGGACAATTAAACCGGTACAAGAGATCGAAATAATTAGTGAAGGAGCTGGTACTGTCGATAAGCTTTATGCAACCCTGGGCCAATCTGTTAAGGTTGGGCAGTTGCTTGGCACTATCGATTATGGCACTAGCGTTGCTCAAATTAATTTGGATAGTGCCAATATTCAACTAAATAATGCTCAGAATAATTTAGATGAAGTTCAGGCTAATAATCAGGATACAGTCGACCAAGCACAGATTGCTGTTGATAGTTTGGAGACAGTCCTCGAACAACTTGAGCGCAACCTTGAAGAACTAAAAGAGACTAATGCAAGCACATTGAAATCTTTGGAGTTGCAATTGAGCAGTGCTGAAACATCGCTTGATAGTGCTGAGATTGCCGATGAGAACACCCTGACCCAAATTGATGATTCGTGGGATACATTTTATGATGGTACGACCATAACTCTGGACCAGATATTTGTGAATGCAAATCTGTATTATCAGTTCGCGACAGGCATTTTGAATTCGGAAAATTCTGATTTAATTTCTTCGACAGGTTTGGGCTCATGGCTTGGCGCTCGTGATTCGAGCCAAAAAAATGATACCGTTAATGTTTATAATCAAGCTGAAGATATTATTGATGGTGCTAAAGGAGTATATGACGACAACCTGCCTCTAACACCTGACAACATCAAAACTGTTTTAAATGAGACGGAGGAAATGAGTGAACATTTGAGAGATTTAATGGGCGAACTAAGTACGCTTTTAGACAATTCAGTTTCCAATGATTATTTGCCAGAGGAAGCTCTTATGGGATACGTTACCCAATCTGCTTCTTATGAAGTTAGCGCAATTGCTGATATCAATGCGGTAAATCAAATGCGCCAGAATCTCGAGTCTTTGCAATCCAGCGAAGCAACTTTGACATCAACTGCTGGTAATAATGTAACTATTGCGAGTAATCAGCTTGAAAATGCACAGAATGCTCTGGATCAATTTGGAATTACAAGCGCATCATCGGTGGCAGATCTTGAGTCACAAATTGAGCAAACTAAAAATCAGCTTGAGTCAGCTCGTACCAACTTAGCATCAGCAGAACGTATGCGTAATGTGCAGGACAATACTCAGGAATCAGATATTGATACTCTGGAAAATCAAGTTCGTTTAGCTCAGCAGGGTGTAAATAATAATCAGATTACTTCTTCGATTGCCGGGGTTGTCAGTGAGCTTAATATTGATGAGGGCGATTATGTTGCTCCTGGTACATTGATCGGAAAGGTTATTCAATATCAACAGGTGAAGGTTGTATTTTATGTATCCGATGATATTGCTGACACCTTATCTGTTAACCATCCTATTAAATTTACTGAATCAGGAGATGAATTTAGCGGTGTGATTTCAAAAATTTCTCCTGCGGTTGATTTAGTTAATAAAAAAATCAGAGTTGAGGCTATTGCAGCTAATAATAAACTGGATTTAACTCCGGATATGTTTGTTGATATCAGCATAGATGTCAGTGAGAAAATTTTTGATGATGATAAAATATATATTCCTCTTAACGCATTAATGATTGATCAGAACGAGCAGTTTGTTTTTGTTGCTGATAATGGCATAGCGGTGCAACATGATGTTGAAATAGGCAGTATTTATGACAAATGGGTTGAGGTAGTCTCTGGTCTTTCAAAAGCCAATCATCTGATCACAGATGGTCATCGTAACTTGGTAGAGGGGTCTGAAGTTTCTTTTTAATTTTGGTTTTTTATCAATAGGGAAATCCTTATGTCCGAATTTGACGAAAAAAGCACAGTACTTGATGAAGTTAAGGATGTAGCCAATTCGGCTTGGGGATTTTTCATATTCAACCGCAGAATGGCTATCATGCTTGGTCTGATTATATTGATAACCGGACTTTTTAGTTATTTTTTATTGCCGCGTGAATCAGAGCCTGAAGTACAAGTTCCTTATGCAGTTGTTATAACAAGTTACCAAGGGGCTTCGCCACAGGAGGTCGCAGAACAAGTCACTTTTAAACTTGAGCAAAAAATAAAATCCGTGGAGGATTTGGAGAATATGGAATCTACATCTTCCGAAGGCATTTCTCAAATATTTGTGGAGTTTGATGCGAAGGCTGACATTGATGAGAGTATTCGTAATTTACGAGACAGGGTTGATGAGGCTGCTGTTGATTTGCCTGAAGATGCCGAAACGCCCATGGTTCGAGAACTTTCTTTCTCTGATACGCCGATAGTTACTTTTAGTTTTTTTGGTGATCTGCCATATGAACAGCTGCTTAGTGTTGTTGAGGATATTCAGGATGAGTTTGAGAAGATTAGCGGTATTCAAGATGCAGCTATCGTTGGCAAACGGAATACGCACATCCTTGTTTCGGTTGATGAGTCGGCTATGCTGCAATACGGTCTTAATTTAAGGGCGATAGGGCAGGCAATATCCATTTTTCATATGAATAGCCCGATTGGGAATATTGAGGTAGATGATCTTGTTTATCGCGTTCGTATTGCAGCTGAACAAGAAGATGTTGAACGTATAGAAAATATACCTATTACCAGCGTCAATGGGGCAATAATTTATGTTAAAGACGTTGCTGATGTAAAAGAAGAATTGCAGGAGGCAGTGAGTATGAGCCGTGTGTCGACTGCTGGGGACCCGTCTAAATCAGCTATTTCAATGAATATTATTAAAAAGACAGGAGCTAATGTGATTAAAACGGTTGATGAGTGTAGGTCTGTAATCGAACGCCTGGAGCAGGAAAATGTAATTCCAGAAGAAGTAGAACATCTGGCCATTAATGACATGTCCCTTTATATCCGAGAGGATTTTAATCGTTTAATGCGCAATGCATTACAGACAATTGCAATTATATTCATTATTCTCCTTTTTATTTTTGGTATAAGAGAGGCTCTTATCAGTGCGATTGCAATTCCTGCAACTTTTCTGATTACCTTTACCTATCTTTATCAAACAGGGAATACATTTAATTTTATAGTGCTCTTTAGTTTGATTTTGGGCTTAGGTCTTTTGGTTGATGTAACCATTGTGATGATGGAGGGGATACATGAATATGTATATACGAAAAAACTTTCACCTATTAATGCGGCACTGATGGCCGTTAAAACTTATCGCTATCCACTACTTTCCGGAATGCTGACAACCATTGCTGCTTTTGTGCCCATGCTTATGATGTCTGGGATGATTGGTGAATTTTTTAAGTTTATACCGCTCACCGTTAGCGTGGTTCTGATTAGTTCTTTCTTCATTGGTTTGTTTATCATTCCGGCTTATGCAGTTGTATTTATGCAGAAATTGGAAGAACTGATGAAAGAACTTAATGCAAATGAACTCATAAAGGAATTGAATATTAGGGACTTAGGATGGAAACCGCTCAGGTGGATGAAAAGCACCAGGAAAAGAATAATTGCAAAAATTAATGAAAAATATCAGGTTTCTCTGGAATATTTTTTTGCTGAGAGAAAGCGACGATTTTCCCTATATCTCATTTCTGGGCTTCTTTTTCTTTCAGCTGCAGCCCTGCCTTTTGTCGGGCTGGTTAAAGTCGAGGGCTTCCCCATGGTCGACATCGATTTTATGTTTATAGATGTTGAGGCACCAGTTGGCACAACTCTCAATAAACTAGATCCCATCACTCGAAAAATTGAAGAGGTCATACAGCAAGATGTAAATATTGGTAGCTATGTTCTTAATATGGGTATGGGCGGTTCCGTTAATTTGGGAGGTGACTTAAGCCCAACTGCAGTTAACACTCATCTGGCTACATTTAGTATTAATTTTGTTGATGAGGATGATCGCACTGCTGAAAGTTTCGAAATTGCAGAAGGCTATAAAAATAAGTTGGCTTTTGTTACAGAGGCGGATATTACAGTTCCGGAATTACGATCTGGCCCCCCGGTTGGGGCAACCATACAGGTGCATGTATTTGGAGATGATTATGGAATTTTGAAAGAAATATCAGACGATATTCAACTTAAATTAAACGAATGGGGTGGTCAGCAAGTGGATGATGATATGGCCACTGGTACAGCCGAATTTACTTTTGATTTCAGTGATCCATATCAAAAGGCACTTCTTAAAAATTATGGGCTAAGTGTGATGGAAGTTGCCCAGGAGGCCAGAATGGCTGTGTACCCGACAAAAGTAGCGACTATTAAACGGGATGATGAGGAGATCAATGTTAACATTCAGCAAAACTGGGGTGATTATCGTCCCTTATCAATTGATGATGTTAAAAATATCCAGATTCAAAACCCACTTGGCCAGTATGTTTCTCTGGGCAATTTAGCAACACCGGCAATAGGTGCAAGTCTTACGTCCATAAAACATTTTGATGGCGATCAGGTTATAACAGTCAGTTCTGATCTAAGTCCCGGTCAGGTGCCGGCAGATATTTTGAATAAATTAGAGCCCTATTTGGAAGATTATCAATGGCCTGAAGGCTATAGCTATGAAATAGCCGGCGGCAATGAGGAAACAAACCAGTCTTTCAAAGACCTTTTTTATGCTATGGGGCTTGCGATTTTGCTCATCTTTCTGATTCTGATTGCCCAATTTAATTCGTTTAAACAGCCGTTTGTAATTTTAATGACATTGCCGCTCTCCCTGATTGGTGTGCTTTATGGTTTTATGGTTCTTGGTTTGCACGTTGGTGTGGGAACAATGATTGGCATAGTTGCTCTTTCCGGTATTGTAATAAATGATGCAATTGTTTTAATTGATCGCATAAACAACAATCGGAAGGATGGAATGACGATTGAAGAGGCCATTAAAGAGGCCGGTCCTGCTCGCTTGCAGCCAATTGTAATCACATCCGTCACAACAATTTTAGGCGTTTTGCCGATTAGTTTAACTGATCCATTCTGGCTTACACTTGGAATGGCGATAGTGTTTGGGATGGCATTTTCCACAATTCTTACACTGGTAATAATCCCAAATCTCTATTATACGTTTGAGATTCGGGCGGAGAGAAAATGTCTGAACCGCTGATTTATGTGATTCTTTTGATTCCACAGAATTTGATTTTACTGATTACATAGGATTCAATCAGTGAAAATTTGTGTAATCAAAATCAGCGTAATCTGTACAATCTGTGCAAATCAGCGGTTCAGACATTTTATAATTCTGCGATTCTTCCGGCAGATGTTGCATATATTTCTATGCGTCTTATGCCTGTTTCGAGCTCCTTTGATTGCCTTGGTTCACGGAATCGGAAACTGTATCCATACTCTCTGTTGCCACCTATTGTTTCACCGAAATATTTAGTGCCATTTATTATAATTGCTGGTATTAATTCAGACGGCTCATATTCTTCGTTCATCATTATACCTCTCATTACTCCGTTATCGATATCGCCTGTTACCGAACTAATAAAGCATATTTTGTCTTGTCTTAATAATTCTTCTGGTGTTAGGTTTTCTGGTGTTGCTTCTGCTATTTCTCTTATTTGACCTAATCCTTTTGGCAGGCCCATTTCCCTGAATGAATAACCTTCGGTACCATTTATAAAATATTTTTCTGTATTGTTTTGTCCTATTGCTTCGATGAGTTTAACCATAACCCATACCTGGCCATTTTCGGATGTGTTTCTATATAAATCAAAAATTCTTTGTATTGTTCGGGCTTGTATGTGTCCGTATGTTGTTGGGTCGTCTGTGTCTAAATCGTTTAAATCAAAGCTGGCAATTCTTTCTTTGTTATTTGCGAAGAATTCCGTTATAGCTTTTAATTTTGGGTCTTCTGCAGGAATGGCCGATGTTTCATGCGGAATTTCTACCATGTTATGTTGATTATTCTTATGCCTCCTCTGGTCTTGTGTATATCTTAAGTTCAGGCTCTCCTTCCACCGTTTCATCTCTTAGGCTAGGGAATGTAAAACCATATAAGCTATATCCTTCTTCGGCATAAGGGAGTCTGCTTGATGTCCAACCGACGTGTTCGGTTCCATTTACGGTAACTACGGGGATCAATCCATTTAAATGATATGGCTCTTCACTATCTAAGCGAATTCCCTTTATTGCTCCTTTCTTAATAGGGGCTGTATGTACATTTAATATATTCAATCTACCTTCGTTGAATAATTCTGTATTATCTCCTGTTCTTATTTCTTCAACTACGTCAAAGCTTGGTATTCCAATAGCTTCAAATGAGTAGTCTGGGTTTCCCCTTAAACCTACTTCATACATGTTAGTTACAACATCGCTGTTACGAATAGCTTCAAGCTTGGATTCAATGTATATTTTGCCGCGATCATTAGCATTTTTATACATTATAAAAATATTTTGTATCACTTCTGGTGCGTTTGTATAAGTTTCAGGTATTTCTGGGTCTAGTTCATATGTTCTTATTATTCTAAGATTATCTGGATCATCAAAAAACTCTTGTAATGGTATCAATTCGGGGTTTCTTTCAACTTCTTCGGCCTCTTGTGAGTGGGCTTCAGCTGGTGCGGTGCTTACTGCTCCATCATATACAAATCTATTTGGAAGTAGCGAGAAATTATAATTTTTCATGTTTTTTAAAGGTTAAGATATTAATTTATCTTAATATTATATCATTTTTGGGGAGGTTTGTAAAGAGTTAAGACTTACAAACCACGATACATTGAGTCTATTCCCTCAAATTCTTCTAGAAGTTCTGGAGTTAAATATGGATTGGTTTTCTTTGCAAATTCCAGCGCACTGTTGAGCGATTCTGTATCAAATTTTCCACAAATTCTTATTATATGAAATCTATCTACTTCCTGATAGGCCAATATATCTCTTAATCCCCACCCATTTGACCCCACCATATCTATTGTGCGATCAATCTGCTCTGGAGAAAGTTCAAACTTATTGTCGCTTATCATATCTGAAAATTTCCTGCTGTAACCATGTGAAGAATGTCTTAAGGATTCTTCTGCTTCATCTAGTTCTATATCAATAGGATCTGGTGGATTGGCTTGGTCGAAACTCCAAGTGTAAACCTTCCTTTCCCCTGTACGACCCTCGTAAACGAAGATTCCTTTGCCAATTTTTGGTGTTATGTCTGCATAATGCACGATTCTCAGGTCTCTCTTTATTTGATCTAATATTCTTAATATATCTGGTGGAAATGATTTTTCTTTTAAATAGAGTTCGTCGTTGTAGTTTTTTACAAAAATTCTCATTAATTCTGCAATTTGTCCATTTCCTGCCAGTTCATTAAATTTTCTAATGCCTTCACCGGAAAGTATGGGTGGATCTGAAAGACACTCTGCGAATGAGATAGCCAGTTCTTTGCTAATTCTTTCATCGCCGAGCGCATTTGCAAAATCATCTGCTGATATTTCGATTCCTTGCCAAATTGTTTCACGAAGAGTATTTATTTTTTCGTGAATTTCATGGTAAACATCTAAGGATTCGACCTGTTGCGTGAGTTGTTCCGGGGGTCCAGCCAAAATATTATGATTAAGTTTTCATAATATTATACCATTTTGTAGTCTTCTTGTAAAGAGTAAAGAGCTTTATAAACCACAATATCCCGATTGTTTTCTTCTTGATGTCATTGATTCAGCAGATCTTGGCAGTTCGCTTTGCTCGAATATTAAATTATTTTCATTTTCCTCAAAAGTCTCAGCAATTTCAGTTAGAGTTGCATATTCAAGTTCCCCTGATTCCACATAAACATCCAATTCCGTTAAAAATTCATCCCACCATTCGATCATATTTGCCCAATATCCACATTCTTTTTTAGTGGCTGACCAATCGTCTGAGATTCCGGTTCCCATTTCGGCTTTAAATTCTCTTGGGGTTGCAAATACTGCAAAGGTGTTAATTGTATTTGGCTGTAGGTTAGCGATTGCTTCTTCAACCGACTCAATACTATTTGTATATGCCCCATGGCCAATGTGGATGTATTTTCCATTTGGATCGTGCTGTGTCCAGTCATCTTTTGCTGGCCTCCATACCCAACTGCTCATTTCTTCGCCTTCATTATGGCCCGGTGAAGCCACGCCCCAAAGTATTTGGAAGCTGGGAGAAAGGGTGTCTAGATATTCTAGCTCTTCTGTGATTTCATCTTCCTTTATTCCAGATGCAACTTTTGTAGGTGTACCACCAGCGTCTATAATTGCTTGTCTAACGCCTTCATAATTAATACAGGACTCATGGGCATGTGCATCGATTTCGTGCCCCATAGCCTCAAAATCTGTGTAAAAAGTAGGGTCAAATTTTTCTACACCATTACTAAAGGTCCAATCATTGCCCATATTTATTTTTGCACTGTGGCTTGCAACCATTTCTCCAAATTCTCTCATAGCACTTGTAAAGTGAAGCATTAAATTTTCATCTCCATCATAGTCAGGGATTTGTGCTTTTGGGTTTCGGCAGCTGCCAGTATCTTCTTCGGTGTGCATGACTATTGTAAAATACAATGGTGAAGTAAATGCTGTGATTTCTGTTTCCCGTTGTGGGTCCGATGGTGGGCCCCCCGCTAAGCGGGGTAGGCCCAATTGTTCGCAGTCTTCGGGGCATTTGCCTAAATCTTCTTCAATTTCCTGGCAGATGTTGTCGCCGCATTGGGAGAGTTGGTCTTTTAGTGGTAATTCTTCTTTTTCTCCACAAGCACTTAATAAGACAAGGGCGAGGATAAGGATTGGTAGTAGTTTTTTCATAGTTTCAGATATTACATAACTGTTTCGTAAATACATTCCTCGACCTTTTTTATCATTTCTTTTTTTGCGCTGTCTTCCAGAAATGTGGCTTTAAATGAGTTTTTTGCAAGCTGCACAATATCTTCTTTCGATAGATTAAGTGCTTTGGTTATGGCTAGATAATTTTCATTTATGTATCCACCAAAATAAGCCGGGTCATCGGAATTTATTGTTACGAGCAATCCTTTTTGCATCATTTCTTTTAGTGGGTGTTCCGTCAGATCCTCAACTACTTTTAATTTTAAATTTGAGAGAGGGCAAACGGTAAGTGGCATTTGGAGTTGAGCCAACTCTGCAATCAATTTCTCATCATCTAAACAGTGATTGCCATGATCTATTCGTGAAACTTTTAAGAGATTTAGAGCTTCCCATACGTATTCTGCAGGCCCCTCTTCGCCAGCATGGGCTACGGTTAAAAAACCTTCACCACGTGCCATTTCGAATACTTTTTGAAATTTTGACGGAGGGTTGCCAACTTCGGATGAGTCCAGTCCAACGGCGGTAATTTTATCTTTATATGGCAAAGCTTCTTTGAATGTTTTTATTGCTGATTCTTCATCAAGATGACGCAGGAAACACATGATTAGCTGTGCGGACATTCCAAATTCTTCTTTCGCATCTGTAACGGCCCTGTGAATTCCATTAATTACAGTTTCAAATTTTATACCTCTATCTGTGTGGGTTTGAGGGTCAAAGAAAATTTCCGCATGTATAACATTTTGTGAATGAGCTTTTTGTAGATACGCCCAGGTCATGTCATAAAAATCCTGCTCCTCAATTAATACCCCTGCTCCTTCGTAATAAATATCCAAAAACTCTTGTAGGTTATTGAAATTATAAGCGTTTTTTAATTCTTCAATCGATTTATATTTGATTTCAATTTTATTCCGCTTTGCAATTTCAAACATAAGTTCAGGTTCAAAAGTACCTTCGATGTGCAGATGAAGTTCAGCTTTTGGGATTTTTTTTATGAAGTCTTCGATTGATGTTTGTTGGTTCATTTTTTTGAGTTTAGTTGTTTGTATTATAGCAGAGGCAGTAATCCTGAGATTGCACTTCGTGCTTCATTGGTAAATATTCCTTGAGTTTTTAACAAGCTACAAATTTCAAAAACATTTAAAATATAATATTCGTCCGATTGTTTGTAGAAATCAATTTGGTTAGTTAAGCATATTTTATATTTTGAGATGTTTTGGAAAAATCTACCACCTTCTTCTGACTGCTTCCACTCTGCCAAGATTTCGTTTTCAGGTAGATCTAATTCGCCTTCAACTTGGAAGGTTGGGCCTAGTTGCATGTAGTTTTTAAAGCCCAATTCCATTCGCTCTTTAAAAATAAAGTGGTATTCATCATTTGTTTTGCTTGCTAAAAGGACGATGTTTTCTTCACTGGTTTTGGTGACTAGTGGCTGCCCCCATTTTTTAACCTCTCTATCTATCATGCTTATGTTGAAATAACCAAAACCAAAACTATTTTTCTTTTTGGGGACAATGCCTGTGTCATTCATATCCCAATTGTTCAATTCATCCAGAGGGACTTGTTTAATGTCGAATTGCAGTTTCCCCCTTTTCTCTTCAATTGAATTTATTATATTTTCGACGTCATTTTCAGTGTTGCTGAAGTATGAATTTAAGAGCGGTGTTCTTTTCTCTTTTTCCAGAATGCGTTTTTCAAGCAGGTGTGATATGACTGACCTGAAGTCTGTGTTAAATAGATAATCCGTGTTTAATTCACTTATGACGTCGTTTAAGCCAAACCATTTATATTTCTTGTTGCTTATTTCTATTTCGTCTTCCTGGATTTCTATGATTGCATTCAGGTTGTATTTATTTAAAAAACGAGTTCCTTGTTCAGATTGTTTAATGTTAACTGGTTTAGGGTGCTTATCATCTAGAAAGAAATTGAGATAGTTTGTGCTTTTCCCTCCATGTTTTACTTTGTAATTTGATTCTGTTGCTTGCACTGATGGTCCTATTTGAGTGATACCTACATCACCTGGTTCGGATTTAGCGTGCAAAAGAATTCTTGCACCATCATCACCGTGGTTTATTAAAAAGCCTAATATGCCAATTTCTGGTTGGTTGATGATTGGTAATTCATTTTCTTCGAGAGGGTAGTCATCTGATTTAATGCCGACGACTGTAAAAAACGCAGAATCCTTTCGTTTTATTTCTCCATCTTCATAATGCCAATCTGTAAGATCGCTTAGGTTTACTTGGTCGACTGTTGTGTCCAGTGCATTACGATATGCGTTAATCCAATTTAGTATGTTCATGTGGTTTTTGGGAAGTGTTTTTTTGCATATTCGATTACTTCTTCCATATTATGCATTTTAATTTTCGTATCTCCAGTTTTATTTCGCAAGGCTCTTTCTCTTACTCTCACTCTCCAGTCTTTAGATAGGAATATTTTACCAGCAATAGTGTAAATATCTATACCAGTAAAATAATATAGGTACGCGGTAACTTTGTTAAAAACAACGTTGTAGATTGTTCTTAGAATTATATGTAATAGTTTCATTGATTTTGGCGGGATTGGATTTATTTTTTTGAATTTATGTTCCGTTAATTTATCTGGTTTTATTAATTCCTCGAAATCATCATATTTTTTTTGGAACAATTTTAGGATATATTCATTTTCTTTTCCCTTATATTCGTAAGATGTTTTTTGAGACCCTTTTCTTAGCTCACGATTATTGTGATAGCTGAGATATGCGGAGGTGATTTTTTTGCCGTAATCAAATTTAATTCTTTTTCTCCATGCTCTCATAATATATTCCTGGGCAGAGCTTCTATATAATTCTATTTTCCTTTTCCAATAGCCAATTTCCATGGCTTTATCCGTTTTTAACACCCATGAGCTTACCGGTTCGCTAAGCATATAGTGAGCCAAGAATCCATAATATGGTTTCCTGTTAACAGGGTTTACCATTTTGAATTTTGGGACTCCATTTTCGACTAAACGAGACATGGCAGCCCTACCAATATAAAAATCTGTATTATTATTTTTTAAACTGGAAATTGCAACTTCCAGATGGTTTGGCGTCCATAAATCGTCGTGATTTAAAAAAGCAATATATTCGGTTTCAGCAAGTGCCATGCCTATGCTATTACCACCGGCTTGCTCTCCATATCTGAATGGGTTGTTGTAATAAAAAACACGATCGTCATCAATTCTATCCATTAGATCCTGTGTACTTTGGCTACAACCATCTCCAATTACATAGCACACCCAATCTTTAATGGTTTGACTTTGAACACTTCTTATCGCTGTGGATAAAACATCCGGCCTGTTATAAGTCGCAATAATTACTGTAACCAGTGCTTTGTTTTTTGGTGACTCCATTTTTTAAATGCACTAAAAATTGTACATCAAAAAAAAGCTATGCACTAATCATCGTGGAAATTAATGTTAGTGTATTAAATTTATACCATCTAATACTCTTCTTATGTGGGATCTAGTGCCTTCTGTTTCGCTGTCTTTTTCAACATCTAAGATGCGTCCAAAACGACTAGCTGTTGCTGTTCTAACATATCCCCTTGCTTTCTCTATTGGTGTCATGCCACCCGCAACTGGTTCTTCATCTGCCATTTCACGTGCTTTTCTTAATATTTCGGCGTAATCGTTTACATCTTCTTGCGTTTTAAGCGCACCTTTTCTGACATATTCTTCTACTAGTGCTCTAGTTTCACCTCTAAATGCATCTAAATCTACTGTAGACAACAGTAAGTTCTCTGGTGTTATTTGTTCGCTTCCTGATATTGGTTCTATTGCCGCTTCTGATGGTGGTTCTACTGCTTTTGATGTTCGTGGTGTATCTAAACTCGGCTCAGCCGCAATTATGTCTTCAATACTGTCTCTTTCTGGTTCAAATGCTGCTTTTTCTGGTAAATCTGCTGCTGGTATGTTTGTGCTTGGTATCATGATATTTTGTGTTATTTGTAATATCATAATATTATAGCATATTTTGGTTGGGAGTGCAAGTATTTATTTACGCCAAAAAAGCTTTTTGTTGATTATGTCAGTTAATTACAACTCCTTTTTAATATCACCGAGCAACAAATCAAATTCCGTATATCCCGCATCTTCGTTAAAGTGGCCTGCACCCTTTATGATGTTGACTTTGCTGTCTAATTTGTTTGCCAAATCTTCAGCCAGATAAAGCGGAAAGTATGGATCATTGTCCGAATGATATATGTGAAAATTTCTGCAGTTTTGTCTGATTTTTTCCCAGTCAAACGGCTTGTTTACAAATGTCTCCACCATCTCATACCATTCTGATGTTGTTGGTAAGGTGCTTGGGTCATATCCTGCAATGCAATATGCCGCCTTTATTGGTGTGTCTATTTTTTCAAGTATATTTAGTAAAAATGGTGTCCCCAAACTGTGGCCGATAATAATTGAGTCTTCATTCAGATATTGTTCGTATTCCTCAAATACCTTCAGCCAGTTTTCCAGTGTCTGGTTTTCCGGCGTGGGGAATTCAGGGATGAATACTTTGCAATTCAGTTTTTCTAATTCAGATTTTAGCCATGGAAACCAATTTTCCCCTGGATGACCATAAACTCCGTGGATGATGAAGATGTTTGTCATATTGTTTTTTGCGTATTGTGAATGCATGATTGTTCTCTTGGGACCGTGTAGAATGGCATATTAATTTTGATCACTCCGACAAATATATTTCCGCCTTGACTGTATATATATGTGCGCTATCTACATCTTCAGCTTTTATCGATAAATATGATTCACAATAATCTCCGCTACACGTTATATAATCGTTTATTTGTGAAGTCGTGTTAACGTAATTGTCCATAGACTCTCCAATTGTTGTAGGTAGAAATTCGTAAGAGAATGTTGTCATATTAAGTAAAGATATCTTTGCGTGACTGCCAAACTGCCCATCATCATAACCGGTTACTGTAATTTTTAAATATTCCACACATTCTATGAGACTGCTCGAAAATTGGAATGTGTAATTCGCATATCCGCCTGTCGCCCAATAATCGGTACTTAACCAAACCCAATTTTCTCCGTTTACTGGATCTGGGTTTTGATATGAATCGAACAGTTCCAGGCTACTACCGTACGACCACCCAGCTAAAAACCATTCGTCTGAGCAATTCTGCACCTCCTCGGCTGTCGGCTCCTCTTCATTTTCCGAAGGCGGTTCTTCTTCCGTTGCTGGTTCCTCTTCGTTTTCCGAAGGTGGTTCTTCTTCCGTTGCTGGTTCCTCTTCGTTTTCCGAAGGTGGTTCTTCTTCCGTTGCTGGTTCCTCTTCGTTTTCCGAAGGTGGTTCTCCAGAATTGTTAGCTTCCTCTTCTTCAGGCATCGTATCCACGTTATCTGGTTCAATATTTTCATCGAAATATTGCATATCGTTATCTTGTATTGTTCTCATCCGGTATAGCATTTCGGCGACTTCCTTTCTGGTCATAGATTCGCTCGGACCAAAGTTGTATGTTGGATTGGCAGAATCACTATCTACGCCAAGCCCCATCCAGTCTGCGTCAAATCTTTCAAAATGCTCGATGCCAATTAAATTTGCACCCATTGCGCTCTTAAAATAAGGCATCCACCATGGATTGTCTTTTACTTGAGCTATATCAAATGGATTTTCAAATTCATCCCATTGCTCAGGAATTTCTCCATTATTGAATTCCAATATTGCCATTTTGATTGCTTCTACCCTGTTTGCACATTGATCCGGTTTAAATGTTCCGTCGGGATAGCCGACAATTGTTCCCCGTGCTCGTCCGGCTATAACATATGGTGTGTACCATACATTCGCCTCAGTATCGCTAAAAAGATCTGCATTGTAATCAAATATGTTGATTTCCAATGTTTCAAATATCATTTTCAATAATTCGACCCGATTTACACAGTCGTCTGGACGAAAAGTGCCATCCGGGTGGCCATTTATGAATCCGTTTTCAGACATCCAGTCGATTGCATCTTTATAGTGAGAGTCATCGTTTACATCGGAAAAATTCACATATGCAAAACCTGTGATCGGGAATAGTGTTAACAAAATAATTGGCAGAAAAACTATTTTGATTGCACTGACGACTAAATATTTTAACATAGATTAAATGAAATTTATCAGTGGTATAATATATTGAAAATGGATTACTGGCAAACTTGGTGGAGTGGATGATGAAAATGTTTGTCATGTTGTTATTTTTTCCTTCTGTAAAGAACTATCATCACAATGAGCGCAATGAAAGTGATGAAAAACAAGAATATATATGCTTTTTCAGGGCCATAATTACATTCTTCACCGTCTTCACTATCTTCTACTTCTGCTCCGCCCCAAAAACTCTTTGCTGCGAATTCATCAAAATCCTCCATTAATGATGAGTAATACAATTGTTCTTTTGGTACCCCTTGATTTCCTTTTGCATCTTCTCTTTCTTTGCATTCTTCATCCACACCTCCCTCGGGTAGCTCGCAAGCAAACCAACCTTTATTTTCATATGTTTTATATAGCTCAGCGTAATCTCTTTTTTCTTTCATCTCATCTGCAAGGGCCCCTTTTAACCTAACCCATTCGTTGTTATCTTCCTCATTACCTGTAGATTCCTGATAATCCGCTCCCTGCCGCATTGCCAAGTCGCCAACACCCAAAGAATCATCGGTAAAATACATAAAATCCCCTTTACTGCCGTCGATGGTGTAATAAGTATTGTCGTGGAAATAATTATTAAATGAATTAGCTCCTCCTGGAGGGCCTGAATTACAAGTTAGGAATTTGTTATTGTAAAATTCAGATTCCCCGACATTAAATTCTGTGGAAATTGCAGCACCATAAGTAAAACACCCGGTTCTTATTGTGTTGTTATAAACTTCAACATTCCTGTCGTTCACCAACCAAATGCCCTGCTCCATGTTGTCTAAAAGAAGATTATTGTAAATTCTTATGTTGTTGGAAAGTCCAGTCCAGTCTGCCTGAGGATGTGGTTTATTTATATCCTCTTTTGCGGTGAAAGAAGGAACATAAATATGTCCGGTTACAGAAATGCCGTCAGAAGTTGATCTTATTACTGTATTGTCATGTATATCTATATTGTCTGATCTCTTAATCCAAATTCCTATTGATCTCTCTCCCGTAACCCAAAATATTTCAGGAGTTCCGTTGTCTGCAAGATAGTTAAATGCAAATTCTGAATCAGAACATCTTTCGCACCAGAGAGGGGAGTATTGGTGTGTATTTTGGATATCGTTGCCCAGTGCTTGAAGATTTGGTGTGTTATATGCAATAAAACCCCTGAAATTATCGTCTAGTTTATTATTTTCAAAAATAATATCCGAAGAATCTCCTATTATAGTTGCATATCCTTCCCGGTAATGGTCTGTATTTTCCTGGAATGTTTCATCAGTGCCGCAATTATGTAAATAGTTATTTCTGATAATTATGTTTTCAGAATTCATTATTTCAATACAGTTGCCATTGGGATTGGTGATGTCATATCCTTCAATTATATATGGATCTTCTGCTGTGGCGTGCATGTTTTCAATTACAATTGGGTCATGTTCTGTGTATGCAAAAGCTGGTTTATGAAAAAGGAATAATAAGATTATTGCGGTGCAACTTAGTCCTATTATTTTGAGATTTTTTTTGGTCATTTTCTAATTATTAGTTTTATTCATTTATACATCAAAATCAACTTGAATATATTTCTTCTGAGGTTTTACAGCCTTGCTAATTTGTTAATAACTTGGTATAATATAATGATTATTTAATTTTTTATTATGGCAGTAGCAGCTGATTTACCTGCTGGGATTGAAATATCTTCTGATTTGCGACAGTCAATGAAGGAAGCTGGAACTTATGATGAATTATCTTCTTGTTGGCAGCATTTGGCTGATGAAGTCGATTTAAAAGCTGATACACAGTATGGTTCGTTTTTATATTGGTTGGAACTGGCACATAGATGTTTTACAAAGGCACAGCATCCAGCTTGTGATAGTGGGGTTAAGGGGGTGTTTGAGAGTGAGGAATATTTGTCAAAATTGGATAAAATGGGGATTCCACGTGAATTTTTGCTTCAAAGTGTTCGTGTTGGTGCTTTAATGAATCAGCTTTATTTCATACAAGGTGATAATAGGCATAACCCTGTTCAGAATTTTGTTGATGCGGATGGTTATAGTTGGGCTGATGGGCAGCTTATAGTACTCTCGAGAGATAAAGAGGCAGCAAGAGGTGAACAAGCAGCAGCTGAAGCAGCAGCAGCTCGTACACGAGAAAAAGTAAAAAAAGAAACTACTATTGCAGATATTCAATTGCATATGCGTGAGCCAGATTTTTCGCTTACTAGAGATCAGGCTGATTTATTGAGGTCGGATTTTAAAGGTAAGTTAAGATATTGGAAAGCTTTTTGTGATGCTTGTATGAGTTCTGATACTGTGAGGCCTTTTGTATTTGGTGAATATGCTGATGAAGAAATAACTCCTGAGATTTTTGCGGCGTTTCGAGAGGCGTACGAAGGTGATCCACATTTAGCTGACAGGTATGATAAATTGCCACTTGAAATCATTGATCCGGAAAGTGGGTGGTTTTATGTTTTAATTAAAAATAAAAAAACAACAATGAGCAGGTTTTTATCCGCAGCTGTATCTAATATGAATTCCTGGTTTGAGTTGTAGTTTTTATTTTGTGTTTTAATCAGCAGCCAAAATCTTTTCAAGGTCATAATCCTCCGGATGCTCTACAAATTCACTGACTTTTTTGTAATCATCTTTCTTTAAATAGTGCATATTGGAAAATGCTAATTTATAATCCTCGGCATCCACATCCACAAGTCTTGTTTTGATTTTTCCCGTCTTAGGATCTTCGATGTCCTTAAGGTATAGCGGAGAGATTTTTCCGTTGGCTTTTGCGATTACAATACAACCACTATGGTCTTCGTCATATAGTTTTTTAACCCCCATACCAAGCATTGTGCAGTAATTCAGGTCAAATGCAGTTGGGTGGCAGGAGCGAATTTCATATCCCAATTCAACAGGGCGGCTTTTGACTGCTATTCCTAATTCTTTTAATTCTTTCTGCAACAGTACGTTAAAAATATGGGCTTTGGAAACCGTCCCAAGTTCTGGATGGCCGTGTTCGTCGAATGTGAAATTGATTCCACAGTTAACAATTTCCGCTTCATCTATAAAGTGGAATACCCCTTCGCTTATAATGGCTACACCATGCTGCACACCATATGTTTTTCGTTTCAGGATAGATGAAATTACCATGTTGATAATTTTTTTGAAGGTAATTTTTTTAGCTCTGAACATTTCCGGTATGATCACAAGTGGGTAGTGACATGCTGTTCCTATCCCAAAAGCTAAGTGACCCGCCTCTCTTCCCATAACGGAAACTACGAACCAATTTCCACTACTTCTGGCATCTTCGTAAACAGTTTGAGCTAAACGCGACCCTTCATTTTTTGCTGTTTCATATCCAAAGGTGGGCAGTCTATCCGGGAGTGGTAAATCGTTATCAATTGTTTTTGGGACGTGGATATTTTTTACATCAACTTTCTTTTCGTTGAGGAATTTGGTGATGCGGTTTGCTGTAGAAGCTGTGTCGTCACCACCAATTGTAACGAGTAATTTTACATTATTTTTGGTGAAAAATTTTGTGTTGAACTCGGAATCTTTTGGCTTGTAGCGGCTCATACGAAGTATGCTGCCACCACGGTTGTAAATGTAATCGGCATAGTGAAAATCAAATTCTATAAGCTCAGGATTCTCCGTGAACATAGTTTTGGTTCCTTCATTAATTCCAACAACACGCCAATTGTCTCGCAAGAATGATTTTGCAATTGAGCTGATTACCGAATTTATTCCCGGTGCGGGTCCGCCGCTGCAGAGGATGGCGACTGTTTTCTTTTCGCTCATAAATGATTTATTAATTTACAATTTACAATTTACAATTTACAAACAAGTTTTAAAACTTAAAATTGTAAATTTAAAATTTATTAAGTAGTTCCATCATATCAACCAACCTACAAGCATATCCCCATTCATTGTCATACCAGGCAAATAGTTTTACATAGGTTCCATCACCTGTTACCTGGGTTAATTCAAGGTCTAGGATGCATGAGTGTGGATTGGTTTTGTAGTCGATTGATACGAGTGGTTCGTCACTAACATCTATGATTGGTTCGTAGTATTTATCGCGAGCAATTCCGCGGAAATATTCATTAATTTCATCTTTGGTAATTGGTTTTTCCAGATGCAATACTATGTCGCAAATAGAACTGGTTGCAATAGGTACCCTGTAAGCCATACCGTCTAATTTGCCTTCGAGCTCCGGGATAATATTTGCAGTGGCTTTTACGGCACCTGTGGTTGTTGGTATTACGGATTGTACGGCACTTCTGCATCTCCTGAGGTCACGTCCTGAATTATCAAGCAGATTCTGAGAGTGGGTAAATGAATGTATTGATGAAACGGAAGCATTTAATATTCCCCATTTTTCATGAATCAGTTTCAGTGGCGGTGCGATACAGTTTGTTGTACAGCTGGCATTAGAAACAACTTTAAGATCCGGAGTGATTCCTTTTTCGTTTACGCCGATAACAAAAGTTGGGGTGTCATCTTTCATCGGTGCGGAAACGAGGACTTTTTTAACACCGCCCTGCAAATGACGTGCTGCTATATCGTATGTTTTTGCTTTGCCGGTGCACTCAAGAACAATATCTACGCCAGCTTCAGACCATGGCACTTCTGATGCGTCTTTTATGGAAAAACATCTTATTTTCTTTCCATCAACAACAATGTTCTTATCGTCAAATGAGATCTTGTTTTTGATTTTTCCATGAAGTGAATCGTATTTAAGAAGATGTGCACGCATTTGGTTGTCTTCACTTCGGGCATTAATAGCTACTACGTCTATGTTGGGGTGACCTAATAAAATTCTGTGGACATTGCGGCCAATGCGACCGTAACCATTTAATCCGATTTTCATAGTAATGGAGGGTTAACAAATAAATTTTCAATTATCAATTTACAATTTTCAAACAATTTACAATTTTCAATTTACAAATGATTCACATTCCCAAGTATGTCCAATTTGTGCATTACCATTTCTTTGATTGCGTCGCGGGCTGGGCCGAGGTATTTGCGGGGGTCAAAGTTTGATGGATTTTCCTGCAATGCCTTTCTGATCATAGCTGTCATTGCCAGGCGAAGATCGGTGTCGATGTTTACCTTACATACGCCCATTTTTGATGCTTTTGAAATCATGTCCTCAGGCACTCCTTTTGCACCTGGTATGTCACCGCCATATTTGTTACAGAGCTCTACAAATTCCGGAATCACTGTTGATGCACCGTGCAAAACCAGCGGATAACCTTTTGGTAAACGTTTGCTGATTTCCTCGAGTCTTTCGAAGTCCAGTTTTGGATCTCCCTGAAATTTAAATGCACCGTGACTGGTTCCAATGGCAACAGCAAGTGAATCACAGCCGGTTCTTTCTACAAACTCAACCGCTTGGTCAGGATCGGTATAAGAACCTTCTCCTTTTGCGACTTTTACGTCGTCTTCAACACCTTCTAATTTTCCAAGTTCTGCTTCTACAACAACACCCTTGCTGTGCGCGTAGTCTACAACTTCTTTTGTCAGACGAACGTTTTCTTCAAAATCGTGATGGGATCCATCGATCATTACAGAAGTAAAACCACTATCTACACATTGCCTGCAAATGTCAGCATCAGCACCGTGATCCAAATGCATTGCAATTGGAACCTCTGGGTGTTCTTCCACCGCTGCTTCGATTAATTTGCGGAGATAGATTGGGTTTGCATATTTTCTCGCTCCTGCTGAAACTTGAATAATTATAGGGGATTTTTTTTCAGCACACCCACCAATTATTCCCTGGATGATTTCCATGTTATTCACATTGAAAGCGCCGATAGCATAACCGCCTTCATATGCCTTTTTAAACATTTCTTTGGTATCGACTAACATACGATTAAAGATTAACGATTAAAGAAGCCGAAGGCGCCCCGCTCAGCGGGGCGCCTTCGGGTATATTCATTATTATTCTTCCTCTTTTTTCTCTTCTTCGGCTTCGGCAAGTGGTTCTTCGGTTGGTGTTGTCTCCTTGGCCCCCTCCTCTGACGCAAGATCTTGCGTCCCTACTTCCTTGTCGGTTGGGGTTTTTTCTGGTTCTTTGAAGGAAACTTTAACATTTTCTCTTTGCTCTTCGTTTTCAATTTCAAAGAATTCTTCCGCTTTGAATTTGAATAAGTTAGCGAGCAGATTGTTTGGGAATTGTTGAATCTTGGTGTTGAAGTCACGTGTTACACCGTTATAAAAACGGCGAGCAGATTGAATTTTGTCTTCCGTATCCACTAATTCGTTTTGTAATTGCAAGAAGTTTTCATTTGCTTTTAAATCCGGATAATTTTCTGCAACAGCGAATAAAGATTTTAAGGCACCGCTCAACATATTTTCTGCCGCGCCCTGGTCTTTTACATTAGTCGCATTAATGGCTTTAGAACGTGCTTCTGTTACTTTGGTAAAGACTTTATCTTCGTGAGTCGCATAACCTTTTACGGTTTCCACGATGTTGGGAATAAGGTTGTAACGACGTTTAAGTTGTACATCGATATCAGACCATGCTTCTTTTACGCGGTTACGAAGCTTGATCATCGAATTGTACATAAGTACAACAAAAAGTATGAGGGCGACAATTATTACTATTATTAATGTCATGATATTTTTGATTACAAAATTACAAGATTACAAGATTACAAAATTAATGATACTAATTTTGAATTTTGAATTTTGTAATTTTTAAATAAAGTTATACATGTTTAATTTAACAAAAAATGACCCTTTATGGAAGAGCGAATGGTGCGACAATCTTTTTCGAAGGAGCGGTGGCTCTGCCCTGGTTCTTCGGATGTATTCTGAATTGGGTAATAAGCGTCGAACCAGGGTGTCCGCCGCGGCGGACACCGTCGGGAGCCGTCGAACCAGGGCAGAGCCCTGCTCCGTCGGGATCGTCGGGGTTATTTTGTACTACCGTAATTCGTCGGAGCTGGTTTCGCGGATGCGGTCCATGCGTAGGTTCTCAACCTGTTCCTTTATTCCGTCTTCCAGTTTTATTTTTGGTTCATAGCCGAGCACTTTCTTTATTTTTGAGATATCTGCATGTTGGCCCATTACATAATCTTCCTTTACGGGATTTGGGATATGTTTAGCCTGGATGCCATTATCAAATGCTTTTTCAAGTGCATCTGCAATCTCTTTTACAGAAACTGAATAACCAGTACCTATATTAAATACATCAGCGCCAAGTTTTTTATCGGTTTCTATGGCCAATGTTAATCCTTGCACTACATCACGTACATTTGTGAAGTCGCGGGTTTGATCACCATCACCATATATAACTGGTACTTTTTCTCTGGCAAAATCCCAGCAGAATTGAGAAATAAGGTTTGCAAATTTTCCTTTTGCTTCTTCATTTGGGCCGTAGACACTCATAAATCTAAAACCGATTATATCCATTTCCGGGAAAACCTTGTTGTAACATTTTGATGAGTATTCATAGGTTCTTTTTGTGACAGCGTAATGGTTTATAGGTGTCACTTCCTGCGTTTCTACTAGCGGTAATGGGTTGTTGCCGTAGAGCGAAGAGGTGGAAGCATACAAAACTCTTTTTGCTCCATTTTTCCGTGCCCATTCCAAAACAGTTATAAAAGATTGAATGGAATTAACATATCCATCAATTAATCCATCTCCCATAAACATTGGAGCAGAAGATGTGCCAGCCAGATGAACTACATAATCAACCGGTCCAACTTTATCTAAATCCTCTAAATTACATGCATCACCTTTGATAAATTTTATTTCCGGATCGAGATTTTTTTCATCACCTAAAAACAGATTATCTAGTGCGATAATTTCGTATTTATCCTTATTTATATTGCAGAAGTTTGAACCTATAAAGCCGGCACCACCGGTAACTAATATCTTTTCCATAATTGTTTCTGTTATGTGCGTTACACATATTACTAATAAATGGTTTGGTTGACTATTAAAAACCCTAAACTCTAAGTTCTAAACTCTAAATTAGAGTTTCGGGTTTCGAGTTTAGAGTTTAAGCAGTAAGTGGACATCATTAAGCAGAATCAGTAATATGGTTACGCTGTAATTAGTAAGCATGTTTTTTGGGAAAAAGAAACCACAACGGCTTTATGTGCCGACTAAATCCCGCTGGCATACTCGTCCTCGGAGGAAACCTATGGTGCGCAGATCGCGGAAAATATTTACCGGGAATATTCGGACTCGTTTTACACGCTTTTTTAAAAATGCTCTTTATTTTGTGGTTACAGGTTCTATTTTGGCGTTATTGGTGATTTTTCTAGTTTTTTCCAGCTATTTTTCCATTTTAAAAATAGAGGTTCTTAGACAGGATTTTAATGTTGATACCGCAGCGATTACTAATCAACTTAATCAATATATTGGTAAAAATATTCTCTTTTTCCAGCGAAGCAAAGTTGTTAATACGGTTCAGGAAAATTTCCCAGAATTTTCATCAGTTTATGTTAAAAAAATATTGCCTAATACCATTAAGGTCGAATTAGAGCAATATCCGATTGAGGCTAATTTGCGAGCTTATTATATTTTACCTAAAATTGAAACGCCTTTAGATGAAGATGAAGAACGCATTGCAGATATTGATGCGGCTCTGGAAAGCTCTTTTTCTTTGGGGGGTGAAGAGGTAACAGTGGAGAAGGAAGAACTAACCCCAATTGAACAAAAATGCCTTTTAAATCAAATCGGCCAAGCTATTTTTGACCAGGAAGAAGATTTAGAATTGATGACGATTACAATGGATGGCCTTACTCAACCAATTGAGGATCGCGAAATAGTTATCCCTCAAGAAAGAATGAATTTTATATTGGATTCCATACGGTATTTCAATAATTTATTTGAAATGCAAATCAGAGGGATTAAATACCTTCCTGTTGCCAGAGAAGTTCATTTCACGACTGATACCAATCTTGTTATATGGATTACAATGGCAAAGGAATATAAAGAGCAAATCGATAAATTAAATACAATTTATGAAGTCGCCGAACTTGATCAGGAAAATATTGCTTATATTGATTTAAGGGTTCGAGAAAAGGTAATATATTGTCCTACTAACGCACGATGTGCTTACGAATAATTTTCTGGCCTACGGCCGGTGACCTAATTGGTGACCTTATGGGTGTATTACACCAATTAGGCCCCCAATTAGAACCCCAATTAGAACTATGATAAGAAGTCTAATCACATTATTATTACTGGCGAATATGAGCACTGGTACATTGGTACCAGACACCGTTCAAATTCAAAATAATTTTAATAATGCTGATTTGCTGGAAGTTCATCTGGTTCCCGTAAAAGATATTGATGAAATAGAACCGGTTATTGAAGCCGTAGCAGCTTTGGTTATGGATATGGATTCAGGGGTGATTTTGTATGAGAAAGATATTTATACTCCGCTGCCGATGGCTAGCTTAACCAAGATTATGACGGCCATATTAATATTGGAATCACATGATTTGAGTGAAGTTGTTACCGTTAATGGGAATTATGGTGCTATGACTGAAGATGAGATTGGTGTACGAATTTGGCTGAGACAATACGAGAAAATTACTGTTGGAAATCTTTTAACAGCTTTGCTTGTGCCTTCAGCTGGTGATGCAGCTCTTGCCTTAGCTGAATACCACAGTGGTTCCGTTGAGGAATTTATCAGAGAAATGAATAAAAAAACCGTTGTTCTTAATTTGGAAAATACTAATTTTGTTAATCCTATTGGATTGGATGATGAGCAGCATTATTCGAGTGCATTTGATTTAGCGATCCTCACAAAATATGCTCTTACTTTTCCAGCTTTCCGCAATATTATAAGAATTAGAGAGGCAACAGTTGCGTCGACAGATGGCAAAATTAAACATCAATTCGAAAATACGAATTGGCTTCTCGATAGTTATTTGGATATTCAGGGTGTAAAGACTGGTACTACTGAAGCAGCTGGTGCAAGCTTAATCAATTTGGCTCGTGATTACAGGGGGCATGAGATTATTTCCGTACTTCTAAATAGCCAAGATCGGTTTCAGGAGAATAAGAGCTTAATCGACTGGATATTCCGATCATATAAATGGTGATTTTGGAGTCCGGACTCCAAGTTAAGCTGATATGGGCATTTCTGCTGGCGCACTTCCGGCTGGAGGAGGCATTGGCATACCACTTCCTGCTTTTGGGGCTGTTGGAGCAGGGGCTGGAGCACTTGTTCCAGGAGCAGCTGGAGCTTCTGGTGCGGGAGTATTTTTTGATTGGGGCTCTGTTGGAGCTCCAATAGGGGCTCCAGTTGGGGATTCAGGGCCCATTTCTTCCTCAGTTGCTGTCCCGCCCTTTCCTTCATATTTTAATAGTCCATCTGCTCCTTGGGCGATTAAGTTAAAAGCCATAAGTGTGCCAGTGATTGGTGATTTTAAGATTTTTCCACCAAGTCTTGCAGCTCCTTTTCCGGCTTTTACACCAAGTCTTCCGGTATCTGCTATACCAGCTATGGTTCCTGTGACTGGAGATAGCGCCCACGTTCTTATGTCTCTAATTTCATCTTTGAGTGCTGCATATGATGTTCTTGCAGATTCGATAGGTTGTGCAGTTAACAGTTCACCTAAGGCGCTAGCGCCCTTTTTAAAAGCGCCCATTGTTGCGTCTTTAGCCGTGCTTCCTAGTTTATGCAATTCTTCTCTAACGTATGTGCTTCCTACAATGGCATCACGACATTCTTTGGCGGTGCTTGAAATGCCGTCTCTTATGCTATTAGCTGATCTTCCGACTATTTCTACACCTTCACCTAACCATTCCTTTGCTTTTCCAACTGCAGCCATTTGTTATTTGTTTAAAGTGTTATAAATTTCCTGGATTTTAAGGTTTTCCCGAATTTTGTTCACTTCTTCCAGGTCTTCGTTTATAGCTTTATCAAAAACACCTATATCGTGCTGAAGCGCTTCCTGCACATCTTGCATATGTGTGTTTAAGGTCTCTAATAAGCCAATATGTGAGTCTGGTACTCTTTTACTGAGTTCTTCTAATGCATTTATGTAGTCCCAATAAAGACGCATAGTAATTTTAAAAAGCTCTTCAATAGCCTGTGTTGTTTCAATAATTTGAGTTTGTTTCATCTAAATATTATAACATATTTATAAAAAAATAACAAGGAAAAGTACTTTTAAATCCCTTTAAAAAGCGGTAAAATTCATTTGATAGAGGTTCCGGTGATTCAGGTTTATTTTTTGTCCCCCGAACATAAATACTTCTAACGTAAACATCCAGGCAAGACTCGATCGTCACGCGAAACTCGAAAACCAAAACTTTTCAAAAAATGCCACCCCCGTTGGTACGGGCAAAACTTTTTTTGGCTTGTTGTTTGAGAAGTTACAAACCACACTTCGCCTGGAGGTCGACAACCCTATTATTAGTCGTTTAACTAAACGTATTGTTGCGTTTAGTGTGGCGTTTTTGATAATGAGCTCTTTTGTTCCGCTTTATCAGTTTACCGAGGGTTATCAGATGGATGGCGAAATGGGTATAGTGGAATTTACTGATCAGGCAACCGATTCAGCTTTGGCTGATATCATGACAGAAGATGGTTTCCTTTTAAAACCCGCTTTAAATTCCACAATAGGAGACCGAACCACTGCAAATGAAATTTTTGCCTATGAGGTTGAATATGGTGATACCATCTCTTCTGTTGCTGAGCGTTTTGGGATTACGAAAGAAACATTGGTAATGGAAAATGATTTATGGAATACAAATTATTTACGTTCAGGAATGATTATCAACGTTCTTCCTGTCGATGGCATATCACATTTAGTTAAAGAGGGGGATACGCTTGATAAGGTTGCTAAAAAGTATGAGATTGAAAAAGAAACTATTATAACCCAAAATCAGTTAGAGGAAGGTGAAGAATTGCTCGCCGGTACTGCGCTTATTATTCCTGGCGCTAAAAGATCTCAGCCAGTATATGTTGCTTCTGCCGCTCCATCCAATATTGCAAGTTATAATTACAATGGCCCATCAACAGGTCGTTTAATATGGCCTACGCTTACAAAGGCTACTGTTACTCAGGGGTTCCGTTCTGGTCACTATGCTGTTGATATAGCTAATCGTGATAAGGGTCCCATTTTTGCGGCGACTGGTGGTAAAGTTATTAAAGCTGATTATGGCTGGAATGGTGGATACGGAAATGAAATTATCATCGATCATGGCAATGGTATGCAAACCCTATATGCTCATAACGAAAAGCTGTACGTAACAGTTGGTCAATACGTTGAACAAGGCCAAACAATTGCATGGATGGGTAATACGGGTCGGGTGTATGGTGCGACTGGAATTCATCTACACTTTGAGGTGCGTATTAATGGGGTGAAATACAACCCTATGAACTTTTTTTAATAAAAAAAGTTCATATATTTAAGAATATTGATTAGCGATTTTAGATTTTCGATTTTTTTTGTATTATGATTTTATCTACTTACTATTTCTAAAATTTAAAATCAGTGTTCAATATTCTTAAATTATTAAAGTTTGTCTGGCACATTCCGCGGAATCTAGTAATAGGTTTGGTGCTTTTTTATCAAACATTTTTTTCATTGGATCATAGTTTTTGGGCGAAGTGGGTACGGCCGCATGGGCATTGTAAGTTTCATCCTACTTGTAGTGAATATATAAAAATAGCCCTTAAGAAATACGGGCTTGTGCGAGGTATCTTAAAAGGTTCTTGGCGGATTTTGAGATGTAATCCGTGGGGTAAGGGGGGGATTGATTTGCCATAATTCCAATTGCTTCCAATTGCTAGCCATTGCTGGTTAATCTTCTGATCCGGAGATGATTGAAATGGCCTGATTTAAGATATCAGATAATGACATTTTTGTTTTTTAGTTAATAATTTCGTGAACCAAATCTTGCTTGTGAGCAATGTCATTTAGTTCATCAATAATAGATTGTATTTCGTCGGCAAGCTTATCCAGCTCGCGGATTACGGCTGAGTGATGGGACATATTGTTTATGTTTAGGGTTTATTTTGGTTTTGTGACGCTGCTTGGGTTTAACTCAAGTCTTAAGTTTTAAGTCTTAAGTTTTAAGCAATTACTTATTCAGATTTTAGCCAGTCGGGGACGTTTGGCTGTTCCGCTTCTGGTTTCGGTGGTTCTGGCGTTGGTGTAGCCGGGGGTGTTTCTGGTTGTGGAGGTGTTGCCGGAGCTGCAGGAGCTTCTGGTTGCGCAGGTGTAGGTGGAGCTGGTTCAGGAGCTACTTCCGGTTGGGGGGTAGCAGATGGAGCAGACTCTTGGGGAGTCATTGGTGCAGGAGCTACCTCTGGTTGGGGAGTAACAGGTTCAGGTGTTGGTGGGGTCACCTCTGGTTGAGGAACAACAGGTGCTTCGGGTACCGGTGGAGCTGTCTCTGGTTGGGGAGTCATTGCTTCTGGTGCTGGTTCAGGTGTAATTGGAGGTTCAACTGCAGGTGTCGGAGCGACTGTTTCAGGAGCTGGAGCAACGGGCGCTTCAGCTACTGGTTTTGGTTTTTCGACTACAGGTGCAGGTGTAGCAGCAGCTTCTACGGTCTTAGGTTTTTCCGGAGCCTTTTCCTTTACAGTCCTTTTCCTTGTTCTTGGTTTGCGCTTGCGTTTCTTTTTTCCCTCTTTTTCCTCTTTTTCATCCTTGGACGCGAGATCTCGCATCCCTACCTTCCTTTCTTTTTCTCCTTCGAAATCCAGGTATGTTGTTTTTCCGCTTCGTTGTGGGGTGGTTCCTTTGTCGCGTGGTTGTGGTTTATCTTCGGACTCAGACGCGAGATCTCGCGTTCCTACTACGTCTTCGGGGTGAATACTTAAACGCTCGCCTTGGTATTGGCGTACTTTTTCTAAAATTTCACTAACAACCTGGTCGAACGGGCGACCGTCACGTACCTTATATCCTGCCGCACGAACATGGCCACCTCCACCCATTTCAGCAGAAATCTTTCCAACATCTACACTGTTTGTAGTTGAACGCATACTTACTGATATATAATTTCCATCGTTATACTTAATAAGCATGATTACTTCGGCACCTGGTGCATTTGTAAGCAAATCATCAATAATTCCCTCGCTTTCTTCAGAAGAAGCATTAGCCTCTTTTAAGTCCTCTCTGGAAATTGTTGACCATACCATTCTATATATAGGATCGACTTGTACTTTTGAAAGTACTACCCCCCATAGTTTTAAAGTGCTGAGCTTTTTGGTTTTATATATATTCTTGATAATTTCCTGCTGGCGTCCACCTAAGTCTAAAAGCCTGGCGGAAGCTTCCATTGAACGAGGAGAGGTATTGGCATGCTGGAAACTGCCGGTATCTGTAATTATTCCAGCTAGAAGTAAAGTGGCGATATCTTTCGTGACAAATTTTTTGTCGTATTTTTTCTCCATTGCTTCAAAAATCTCAAATAGTACTTCTGTGGTTGAAGCTGCAACAACATCAACTATGTTTACCTGTCCAAAATCAGTATTACTGGCATGATGGTCTATATTTATAATAGGTGTTTCAAAAAACAGTTCGGAATTTTTATCATAAATCGGACCCAAATGTTCCAAGTTTCCCGTGTCGAATATAATAATGAGGTCAAATTTATTATTACCTTGGGAGAACGACACATCTTCTTTGGTGAACACACCGCCTTTTGGTGTGATTATGATGTTTACCCTATTGTCTTCCTCCAGATTATATTTGATCTTACTCAGAGCTGTGTTTGTCAGATCCAAGGTGATTATGAAATCTTTTGAAGACATTAGAGAGTTTTGCACCATATTTACTGACGGAAGAAATGCCAGGTTTTCCGGTGTCGGGTCATTGGTAACTGCTGTAACATTTTTACCCAATTCTTTTAAAACCAGATAGCTGGAAAGCATTGCCCCCAAGCCATCACAATCCGCCTTGGCATGAGTCAGTAATAATATGTTTTGACTCTTATCTATAAGGTTTAAAACTTGATCGGTTGTTTTAGTGTCCATAAGTTTTAGTAATGTTTATTATAGAGCTTGATATTATATAATAGATTTATTTTTTGTAAAGTGTTAGTTTGTTAATATCTCATTATACAACATTAAAAAAAATATGTCAAGTATTTAATAACATTTTGTTTGTTTTCTCTTTTCTTCCAGAGACGCGCTGCAGCGCGTCTCTACATTATGTTGTTTTGCTTACAAACTCTTTAACCGATCAATTATAAACTGGTCGCCGATTTCAAATACATCGCCTGCGCCCATGATGAGAACCAGGTCTCCTTTTTGTACCGCTTTTTTTAATATATCTAATGTCGTGTCAAAATCTTTCCCCCAAATTGCATTTGGATGTTTTTTAGAAATCATTTCGATTAATTTTTCTGCATTTATTTTCTTCTTTGTTTCCTCGGTATCTCTTGCTGCATATATATTGGGTATTATCAATATATCCACATCACCAAAAGAATCTGGCAAATCATTCATTATAGATAGCGTTCTTGCATATTGGTGTGGCTGGTAGATGCAAATGATTCGTTTATCCGAATACTTACTCTTTAGTGCTTTTAGTGTTGCCCTTATTTCGGTTGGGTGGTGGGCGTAGTCGCTGATGACAGTTATTCCACCCACCTCACCTATTGTCTCTAGTCTGCGGGACGCGCCTTTAAAATTTTCCAATTCCTTTTTAATCAAGTCTTCATCAGCACCCATTATTTTGGCTGTTACAAATGCAAAGGCGGCATTTTCTTTATTAAATTCGCCTGGCACATTTGGCTTTATGTTAAGTGATTTAATTAGTTTTGAATCAACCGGTATGCGCTGTCCTGCACAATACTCACTTACTTTTACAGAATTTGGATCACCTTCATTAAATACCAAGAAGCCATCTTCAGGGATCTTTTTTACGAATTCAATGAAGGCATTTACATAGTCTTCTTCATCTTTGTAATAATCCAAATGCTCTGCTTCACAGCTCATAAGTACTGCCCCAAATGGTTTCAGGCTCATAAAAGAACGCCTATATTCACAGCCTTCTATAACGAACCATTCACTGTGGCCGATGCGAATATTGCGATTATTAAATGCGGAAACCTGAGCACCCAAAATAACTGTTGGATCCGAATTAGCTGCACTTAAAGCCTGCCCCAACATAGCAACAGTGGTTGTTTTGCCGTGTGTGCCAATAACAGCAATAGCCTTTTTGTGTTTCGAAATTTCTCCAATTGCTTCGAAATAACTTAACGTTGGAATTTTGCGTCTTTTTGCTTCAATAAATTCCGGATTGTTTTTTTGGTCAATCGCTTCTGTGTAAACGATTAGTTCTGCCAGTTCTCCCAAATTTTCTTTTTTGTGGCCAATTGTAATATCTGCCCCCTCCTTTCTTAATGCCTTAGTTATTGGGGATTCTGCAACGTCTGAGCCGCTTACTTTTAATTCGTGGGCAAGAGCCAAATATGCAATCGCACTGATTCCGCTGCCTCCGATGCCGATGAAGTGGATGTGTCTAAATTGGTCTAACATTGTATACACATATTACTGATTCTGTTTTGCTGTGTCTACTTACTACTTAATCACCAAATCTCAAACTCCAAATTCCAAACAAATTTCAAATCACAATATTCAAAATTACAAACAATAAAATCATCTCCGAAGGCGAGATTCGCGAATCTCGCCTTCGGTTGGAGAGATATCTTAAAATATTGGAATTTGATCATTGAATATTTTGTTTGGAATTTGGTGCTTGGATTTTGGAGTTTATATTAGTACAATGTTAATACTTTGATAACTGCATACAGTGGCCAGAAATAAGTCATTCACATTTCAGCTTGTAGTAATGGGCGGGTTCATATTTTTCTTTTATATGTTTTTTGCATTGGCTACTTCTATATATAGGGACTATAAATTAGAATCCCAAATTCAGCGCTTTGAACAGGATATTAATGAATTGGCTGAAATGGCTCAGCAAAAGCCAGAAGATGTTATGTATTTTGCATCGAAAGAATATAAAGATCGTTATGCCAAAGAAAGCCTGGGCCTTTTGAATCCTGGTGAAAAATTACTAATAATACCCGATGAAGAACAAGTTATTGAGCGTGGTCCGGTTGAGCTTATGACAGACAAGGTATCCACCTCCTTTGTTTTAGAAATGTCTAACAGGCAGCAGTGGTGGCAGTATTTTTTTGGGCAAACTTTATCCATAAAGCTTCCAGCTCAGGACAAGGTGGAGGAAGAAGTGGTGGAGGAAGAAATTATTACACCTGAAAAGATTGAGTCGATTATAGATGGGGATACTACCAGTGGGGATGATGAGGTGGAGGGGTAGTTTAATTTTCAATTTTTAGTTTAAATAGAGTCCGGACTCCTTTGGAGTCCGGACTCTATTTATATTTGCATTTTTAACCTAAATCCGTATAATCCCTTTTGCGGGGTAGAGCAGTGGCAGCTCGTCGGGCTCATAACCCGGAGGTCGTAGGTTCGAATCCTACCCCCGCAACCACACAGTTGTTGTGGTTTTTTGATATTAATGTTTGGAGTCCGGACTCCGTCTTGACAAGTGAACAAAAGTTTACTAATATTTGATCGATTATTTAGCATTTAAGTGAATTTATTATGCCAAAAAGGAAAATAGAGCTTGTAAATGAGCAAGTGTATCACGTTTATAATAGGGGTATTAGGAAGGAACGAATTTTCGGTCTGCCCAGGGATTATGAACGTTTTTTAGTTAAGGTTGGTGAATACAAAAAGAAGTATGGTATTCAGGTAATTGCTTGGGCTTTGATTCCGAATCATTTTCATATGCTTGTTAGGGCGGTTGGTAATGAAGTCCGGACTCCAAATCAAATTATTTCATTCTTCTTAAAATTACAGCAATCCCATGCTATGTATTTTAAGAATCAATATGAAAAAATTGGTCCTGTTTTTCAAGGGCGTTTTAATGCAAAACCCGTGGATGATGAAGACTATTTAATAAAGCTATTGCATTATGTACATGGGCAACCAAGTCATCATAAAATCTGCTCTGATTGGGATTGGCCGTATTCTTCTTTGTCACATTATTTATCATCGAGTCCGGACTCCGATTTATTACATTTGGACGATTACCGCAAAGGTTTCGAAAAATTTGAGGGAATTGTGGATTCTGGATTGGATCTTGAATTTGAAATTTAACACTTTTTACTATGGAGTCCGGACTCCGAAAAGAGCTGTCCACAATTGTCCATTTTGTAAGAAAATAAGAGAAAAAGATGTACTAAATAACATTTGGTATTGGTGTGCAACATGGAATTAGTAACAAAGTGTCCATTATATAGTTATAAAGGTCGAAAATTTGGCTAAAAAAAGCGCTTTCTGGAAGCAGTGTCAAAAATAAGTAGTTTTGCCTTTGTTTGACACAAAAACCACCTTTCTCTACAATAGCTCTGATTGTCTAAATTAGGTGTCCAGAAATATGCTTAAAGGCTTTAAACAAAGCCGTTTGTAATGTATGTCGATTATTTATTTTTTTTAAACTAAATAACCGATGTACATGTTGTGTGCAACTATATTTGTCCACAACCTTGATATGTAGACACAGGTTAGAATGGTCAGTCCTGTTCCAAGCGTAAAGAGTGCGAGTAAAAAGAATAAAAAATTTGCACTCAGAGCCGCAGGAATAAAGAGCAGACTCCCTGCAACCATGACCCCCAA
>JAHJBZ010000048.1 GCA_018813295.1 Patescibacteria group bacterium
AACTTAAAATTAATATTTTTAATATATAATGACTGTTAATATCTAAAAAGTTTTTGGTCATTGGAGTCATTTCCCCAACTAGTAAATGAACAGCAATACCAATTGGTAAAGTTAAAAACAGCCAACTTTTCCTTGGTATATCAATTCTGAGCTTAAGAAAGATTTTTGATAACAAAGGGGACAGCAAATAAATTCCCAGAAATGCCACTACAAAATCAAAAACGGCATAACCGCTAATGCGAAATTGTCTAAGGAATTCTATTGGATTCATGTGTTTTGTTTAAATATAAAAGTAACTTTAGAAAATCTGATAATTTTGTTCATATTAAATTTTATTTACTCAATTTCTTAAGTAACAAAAAAATAATTTTATCTAACCCAAGTATCTCAAAAAACCCCAACAGAAGCCAGTGTAGTTTAATTATCTAACTCTATACCAAGCTCTTCCATTTTTTCTCTAAAAGCCGGCTCCAAATCGGGATTGTTACCCTCTCGTATATCTTCTAGAGTTTGTATGGCAAGTCTCGTAGCTCCTACTATGTCTCTTTTGACAGCAAGTGGTATTGTTACGTCCATTGCCATTTCTAGAGCCCTTCTTTTTCCACTTTCTAATCTTGCGTGTAATGGTTGTGAGGACATAAGCTTTATATTTAATTAGTAAAAAATTAAGGGGTGTATTATACCCCATTCCCTACTTTAATACAAAATCACCTTTTCCTCTTAAAGCAAGTCATTTAGCAGTGACGTTATTTCTGGATTTCGTCAAATTATGGTACAATTCCACAAAATAGAAACCAAGATATGAACTTTAGTTATACCGCATTAAGCAGCGACAATCAAAAGCTCACGGGAGTGCTTGATTCAGGGTCGCTTGAAGCTGCAAAAGAGGAGCTCCATAAAATGGGGGTTTCGATTATTTCGATAAATGAAATTTCCGCGGAAGAATTTGAGAAACTAAAAACAGAGGAAGATGTAAAAAGAGTTGAATCGGGCGTGCAGACTTTTATGTTTGAGGCAATTGATCCTAATGGGAAGGCTATTAATGGAACAATTGATGCTAAGGATGATTATTTGGCTTATAGAAGGTTGATTACGGAATATAATTTTAAGGTGAATGCGCTTTATCCGCCTACTGCAACTGATGCTGAAAAGGAGGCGAGCAAACAAAAGATTGAGGAGTGGTACGGAAGGCTGAAAGAAGAAGGATATGAGGAAAAAGTGACTAAGGGTGAATTGGAATCCAGAGGGGGAGAGATTGATAAGGAGATTGTTAAAGAAATAGATCAGTTTATTATTAACAGCAAAAAGGTTTTAGAGGAGCATCAGGAGAATTTTAGTTCGGAATTTCTCAGGCAGATTGAAAAAACGCTTGGAGAACTGGAGAGAATCAGGACGAGTAATAACTTAAAACATATCAGTGAAGTTTGTAATCAGCTTTATGAACTCATCAGCCATCCCGATCAGTTGGCTGAGGGGCAGGAAATTAAGGATACGGTTTATCAGGGGATAATTAAACAGATGGAAGGAAGTGCAATAATCAGAAAGGAGTTTGATGTTTATGCAAAAGCGGTTGGACTGCAAAAGATCCAAGGTTTATTTAATAGGATTATAAAAAAACTTAGGGGGATAACTGGTAAAAAAGTTACTCCAAAGATACCTGGAGAAATAAAGCCACCTAAAAAAGGAGTAAGTGAGTGGTTGGGAAAAATTGTTAAAGGTAAAAACGAGGAAAAGGTCCCGACAGGTCCTGGTTTTGTGGACATAATTAAGAAACTTTTTTCTTATTTTTCCGCGCCGAATGCAGTACTTAGGCAGACGAGAAAAACTGAGCTTTCGAAAGCATGGAATGATTGGCGGGGGAAGAAACCCGTGGGGGCTCCAATGGGGGCTCCAATTGGAGAAGAGCCTATTAAAATGCGCCCGGAAGCCGAGGAGAAGGTGGCAGCGACTCCGAAAAAATTGGATTTTACTTCTTTCTTTGCGGAATTAGATAGTTTTGTCGGATGGCTGCTCTTCTTTTATATAGCATTCTTATTTCTGGTAAATTTTTCTTTGGAAAAAGCAGTGGGACTTCCTTATGATTTTGTGATTAAGACTTTAAAAAGCCCATTGATTTTAAATATTACGATCTTACTACTTTGCGCCCATTTGCTGTTTAAGCTGAAGAATGAGTACTTTAGGCGTAATTTTGTTGGCTCTCTATTCCTTCTCTTTTTCGGTTTTGGACTGTACTTTTTACTAATTATTAATTTTTAATTTTAAATTAAAAATTTCTCATAAATTTGATAGCATGGGTAGGAAACAAAAATCATTAATTTCTAAATTCAAAAATATGCTTGCAAGAAAAGGTGGCATTAAGACTTGGCTAGTCTTTGTACTAATAATAGTTATTGCCTTTGGAGTGCTTTATTATTTTAGAAATATTTATCAAAGGCCTGCTGAGGAAGTGGCGGAAGAAGAAGGACCAACAAAAGGTTTTGCCGTGGTGGAACTGACTGAAAAGCAAAAAGCAGAGTTAGATAATGAGGCAATGAATAGCGCTTTGCTTACCGGAGACCTGGAGGATTGTGAAGCAATTTTATATGACGAGGAACTGAAACAGCAGTGTTTAGATAACCTTAATTACTCCAAAATTATAAGGTCCGGCAACGAGAGCCAGTGCGAACAGCTTGCGGATCCTGAACTTAGGCAGCAATGTTATGACAAGATTTATTTTAATGCTGCTATGGCTTCTTTTGATTTAAGCTTGTGTGCAAAAATAAGTGATGAGGATTTAAAAGAAAACTGCACTAATCAGATACAGGTTGTTATGGGCAGAACTGCAGGAAGTGCATCCGAATGTGAGTCCATTACCGATGAGGGACTTATGCAGGAATGTCTGGATAATTATTATTATTCATCAAGTATTGAGGATTTAGATGCGGAGAGCTGTAATAGCATTGCAGATGAAAGTCTGCGGAGCCGTTGCGCCAAAACAGTTGCGCAGAATATAGAGGTTATTGAAATTAGCAAACAGCAGGTAGCTAAAATACCAACAACTACTGCCGAAATTCTGGAAGCCTGCAGCGATTTAGCCAGCAGTCTGGCTCAGGAATGTAAGGACCAAGCTAATTATGATCTGGCTTTTGAGGAAAAGGATTTAAGCTACTGTAATCAAATCGGCGATGAGGAGGACAAACAGGAATGCCTACAGGAACAATCTGAAAATATTGATCAATATTATTTGCGCCAGGCAATGGCAATGCGTGATGAATCGATGTGCAATCAGATTGCTAATGATGCGTTGCAGGATCTTTGTATGAATTCTATTTAATTATTTTTGACTATTCAAGATTCAAAATTAGAAAATTGAAAATTAATTTTGAATCTTGAATCTTGAATCTTTTAATTTAAAAACATGAAATTAAAAATAACTAATATAATTCTCTCACTCATAATGCTAATGACGTTAGCAGCGCCTGCTATGGCTAAAACTGGGATTACGGGAGCAGCGTTCGGGGAAAATAGCGGGCTCTTTCATATGGATTATACAACTGCCATTAATCCTTTTGATCCATGTGACTTTGATGCTCAGAACCCACTTAATCCAAATTGTACCGATAGCGGTGTTTTATATGATAATTACCATTTAGGCATAAGAAATGAATTTTATGTTAGTCCTGTTAATCAATATTACGCGCCTGGTGACCCTGCTTTTACCGCTCAAATAGCGGATATTGGTGATGCAAGCGGCTGCGGAAATTTAATTGCTGACGCGTGTTTGCTTTCCGGATTTATATGGAGTGATTCAATCGGCTGGATAATTTTGGACGGCCAGCAGATACAGAATGTAGTTGGGGCCGGTGATTTTCCAAGCGCTAATTTCGCTCATGTTACTTATGACGGGGTTTTTGGAGGATATGCCTGGAGTGAATATACCGGTTGGATAAAACTTTCATCCGACGGATTTGATGAAGAAAATGCTCAAGACCAAAACAACTGGGGTATCTATATAAATTTAATCCAACCAGAAGCTGCCCCGCTGGAAAGCGGTGATTGTAGTGGTTTAGATCAAGGCGGTTGTGAGGCAATTGCCAATGTTTGTGAATGGGATGGTGCTGACTGCAACCCCGTCCCCTTTTATCACGGACGCCCTGTGCATGGTTATGCGTGGAGTGAACATCTCGGCTGGATACAGTTTGATCAGGAGGATTTTAATCCCGGAGTTTATACAGCATGGGTACCGGACACAACTCCGCCTGAAATTACACCATTCAGTGAAGTCTGGTTTGTAAACGACAGTACAATTGGAACTATCACCTGGTCCCATTTTGCAGAGGATCCTGAATCCGGTATTGATTTAAGCGAAACTGAGCTAACCATCTCAAGCCCTGCCGGTTCAACTGACTTTTCTGCTTGTACAGCTAGCAGTGTGGTTAATGATTTAGAGGGACATGTATTACATATAAATATGCTGAATGCTGGTGAGCTATCTGCAGTGTCAGCGGGCTTTTGTATGTATGAAATCACCGGAACTGTTACTAATGGTGCCGGGCTTACTACCAATATAGCCGCTCCTATTATATTTTATGTTCGCGCAGGTGAAATGGACTTAGACATGACAACAGTTGAACGAACTGATGCACTCGTTGGCCAGGGCGGCTCAGTTCTTGCGGATGGCAGCGAATATGTTGAATACACCTTCACTCCAAGGGATATTATCGGTAATCCAATTGTTCCTGTTAAGGTCGATCCTTACAGCGTTACCCTTGATGGAAATAATAATGTTGTAGAAGCTGGCGTTGACGACTGGGCTCGAAATACAGATCTCAACTATCAGTTCCTAGGTGATAGTTATTATTTTGATTCAATTGAACCTACCCTTCAAACTCACATTGTTTTACCTTTTGTAATTGCTGATGAAGGTGTGGCAACTTCACCATTAATTTATGACCAAACTTATATAGGTGTCACAACACCATCTTTGGTTGATTATTCTTATGACGATCCCCTTCTTAATCAGTATCCCGTTCAGGTTGCTGCATTTGCGCCAACAAGCTGTGGGGCAAGTTGTGACAATCAAACATTTACCATGGAAACAATTCAGTTCACGGTGGATGATGCCGAGTATATAACAATTAATATAAGTGGAATTGATGAAGTTGTACAATTGGCAAGTTACCCTTATGAACTTGATGACACAGCTGAGATTGGTGGTGGTAATCCAATCGGCTCAGAATCAGCTTATCTGTTTACACCTGCGTTAACTGTTTCAACCGGAACGGTTGATCAGGAGCCATTGATTGTTGGTGTGCCGGTTGAAGCAACATTTGCTTTAATCAACGAAAGCTCCTCCGATACCATTAATGGAATTGCAGTTGATAATCACCTGACTTTTGAAGATACCGGCGCTCAGGCTGTTTTAGACTTCCGTAATATCGACTCAGGCAATGTAACTCCTGATCCTTATTTTGGTCGCACAGACCCTTGGGAATTTGGAATTGGAAGTCCTCGTTATTTAATTTATGGAGACCAGTTCGCTTTTGCTCCTGATAATTCACTTTTCTATTCGGCAAGCAAAAACTATCATCCAGTTGATTATTATTTTGAGGGGAATCAAAACACCTCCGGAGTTCTGGATGCAAATGGTGTGTATGAAGTTGATGGTTTCTGGGATCTTCCGGTTCCTATAGATTATGATGAGGATTTACCGGAAGACTGGCCTGCAACTGCTGTCACTCCTTATACTTATATTGATCGCGCAGACCCTCTTGCATTCAGCGCTCTAACATCCGGTTTATCTGAGAATATAACTCTTAATTTCATACCAATGCAATGGATTGGAGAGGGGTTAACCGGTGATGTTACATTTAATTTGGATAATTACCTTGCTTATAGAATGGAGGATGCTCCATTTGGCAATGATACTATCTACGCCATTTACGAACCTGCCAGAACAATTGATGGTATTGGGGTTAAGAGTATTGGTGTAGAGGCTACAGGTGTTGTTACAGGTGAGCAGGTTTACGAAACAATCGGAGGTCGAGACCTCGAAGCTATTTCGACTACAGGTACCGCAGAACTCCGAAAGCAAATCCGTACCAATGTTGCCAGCCTAAGCAGAAATCTTTCACCTTGTGGTGCAAATGGTACTCTTAGTAATCTATCTCTTGTTTCCGGTGGATGCATAAAGGTTGATGATGCTAATGACACCGTTGTGACTGTTTATGAAGGTGGGGTTGGCGACTTGCTGACTATTGATCTTGGAGCTAGCAACCCTGTTCCTGATTATGGTTATACGGTTATTGTTACAGGCGGTGCTGATGTTCTTATCAGCGACAATATTGTTTATAATTCCAGCGCTTCATCGTTCGGTATTATTGCTCTTGCTGATGAAAATGGTGAAGGCGGTAATGTATTCATTGGTCCTGATTCTACAAACATAGTTGGCTTGCTTTATGCGGAAGGAAGTATGATTAGCAGCCCTGACGGAATTCATGTTTATTATGGCACTAATGCACTGGACGCTAATGAACTAAAGAATCAGCTTTACTGGCAGGGCAGCATTGTTTCAAAAAATACCATCGGCGGTGCACCAAACAGAGTATTCCCAGAAAATGTTTACTGTTTTGCAAGCGACAATGCAAGCTGTGCCCAGATATATGATATGGATTATATTCGCCGCTTTACCGTTAACACTTATCAGCCGTTAGGTGGTGGCTACAGTGCTGATAATATATTGTTTAGCGGAGGCGGGTCTTGCATAGCTGGAGATCCTCCAGTGTGTAGCCTTGGCACCTTGCCAACGACAATAGTTCTTGATGGAAATTCATTAATCGACATGACTGCTTCTGATATTGATCCATTCTATGTTGAAAAAAGCACCCGCACTGCTCCTCCTGGCTTTACAGTTACCGGCGGGTTTGAGCAGGCGGTTGAGATTCGATAATTTTTTAAATAAGCTATAAGCTTATTTCTTACTTCTTACGACTTAAGACTAAGTATGCTAGAAATCCTTTTTCAATACGGCTCGGTTACAATAAAAACCTTTAACATACTCCTTGCTTTGGCATTCGTGTTTACAGGGGCGTTTGTAATTCGTTATATTAGCCGCCAAAAGATGGATCTCTCATTTTTATCCCGCTATTTTCTGTATGCTTTTCTTGGGATGATAATTGGGGGGCGGATTTTTTATGTTATCGAACATTGGGCTGTGTACCGCATACATGTTACTCATATATTATTTATCTGGGATCTTAATTTTAGCTTTTTTGGGGTTTTATATGGTCTTGTTATCGCTTTATTTATTATAGCCCGGCAAACAAAAGAAGATCTTTGGTCATGGTTTGATACCAGCGTTCTTGCAACTTTGCTGGCGATGACTTTTATCCACATTGGCCATTTTTTCAACGGCACCCAATACGGTTCTCCAACAAATCTGCCTTGGGGCATATCTTTTGATACTCAAAATATCCCTTTTATAAACCCAATTCACCCCACTCAAATTTATGCGGCAATTCTGGCATTGATTATCTTCCTTTATGCACTAAAAAAGAGTAGGCGTATTCATCTTTCTGGAGTGGCGGGAAATTTAGCTCTTATGCTATACTCTCTGGGAATGTTTGGGATTGATTTTTTGCATGGTGCACCATCTTTATATGTTAAAATTAGCTTCGGCTTTATCGCCGCATTATCATTTATCTTCTTAGTGCACTGTTCTCATAAGACGCATCATCTGCCATCTGAAGATTAATTAATAGCGATCAGCAATCAGCGAATCAACGATCAGTAGCTGATCAGCTGACAGCTAATCGCTGATCGTTAAAAAAATATTTTAATTAAACATAAACATGCCAGAAATTTTTAATGAAATTATAGACTTTTGCAGCTCACCTACATTTAACACCTTGCAAATGGTAGTTATTGGGTATTTTGGGCTTTTGTGGGTCGCTATAATCATTTGGGTAACAAGAGACTCTATACATAGATCCAGCAGCTTAATTTTCCAAACATTTGCAATTCTGATTAATATCGCAGTTCCGATACTTGGTGTTCTGCTTTATTTGATTATCCGCCCCTCCAAAACAAATCTTGAGAGTTATTATGAAGAATTGGAGCACCGCTTATTAACTGAAAGTGGTGAAGATAAAAGTATTAGCTGTGAAAAGTGTCTGTCTTTGGTAAGTAAAGATTATAGCTTTTGTCCAAATTGCGGTGAAAAAACTAAAAAAGCCTGCGGTAAATGCAAAAAAAAGTTTCCGAGCGCATACGATATTTGCCCTTATTGCGGCGAAAATCAGAAATCCGAAGTAAAGATGGTAAAAAAACACATATCTAAAAAAACGGCTGAGAAATAAACTATTAATTAAAAATTAATTTTGTAATCTTGTAATTTTATAATCATATAAAAATGGAACGATTCTTAACATTAAAATACTACTTCGTTGCCCTTCCGGATCCTAATTTTCAATTTACCAAGCTGACTTTTGCCGTTGGCCTGCTTTTGCTTCTTGCGGGAGTGGCTCTTGGGATTTATAGGAAAAAATATTTAAAAGATGTTATTACAAAAAAAATAATTCGCAAATATCCGGGTTTGCTCAAAACATACGGACTTTTGGTGCTGATCCTGCTTTTGGTACGTGAAACCGGTATCCCCTACCTTTCTATGAGAATTTGGTGGGTTGTTTTTCTTATATTTTTTCTATATTCGGTCATTAAATTTTTATATACTTACAGGCGAGAATATAAAAAGCGATCAGTTCATGCACATAAACGCAGTATCAATAAAAAATATTTACCTGCGAAGAAACGATAACTCCGGATTGTGGCTCGGATAGTTGCTCGAATGGTGGTCCGCCGCGGCGGATGGACCACAATACGAGCC
>JAHJBZ010000049.1 GCA_018813295.1 Patescibacteria group bacterium
CGAAGGCGCGGTGACGTCACCGCGCCTTCGGGGTAATTATTTATTATGGTTTCCCGTTATTCAATTTCGCCTACCGGATTTTTAGCTCGTTCTTCTTCACCTAAAATACCTCCAGGTAAGCCAAAGGCATCAATACAATAACCTGTTTCTTCTTCATAGGTATATAGTGGAATGTCGTCACCATAGGTTTCACTAGGACATTCGCATTTACCATTTTTAAACATGCCTCCTGAATTTGTACAGGCTATAACTTCCTCAAATTGATAACTTTCGTTTTTTACACATTTTTCGCTATCCCAACATTTGCTTGGGCCGCAATCGCAACCATAAGTTACTAATAGGCCTCTTCCCGGGGAGAAACAATGATCTGCAGATGTATCTGGGAACGTTGCCCATACGCCGCCACTATCATAACATTCAGGATGTGCAGCATATTCTTCGGATGTTGGTTTTTGTTGTGAAAAATATATGTAACCACCAATTAATAGTATTACCAACAAAATACCTGCCGATATTAGTTTTATATGTTTTTTCATAGTTTTGATGTAAGTAATTATAAAAAATTAAAATGTTCATAAGTTTTCCACAATCTCCTTAAACTGATAACCACGTTGTTTTGCATTTTCGAACATGTCGAAGCTTGCACAAGCAGGGGAGAGAACAATGCTGTCTCCCTTTTTTGAGTGGGTAACAAATACGTCTTCGATTATTTCTGCAAAGTCTTTGTTCTCGTTATAGCGGAGTATCAAATCTTCTGCGCCGGCTTCTTTGATGGCTTCCTTGATTCTTTTGCCCTCTTTGCCATAAAGATATACACGGACGTTGTGATTCTTGATTTTGGCAGCGAGGAATGAAAAGTCAGAGTGTTTACTGCTGCCGCCGAGCATAAGAATGAATTTTTCACCTTCGAATTGGTCAATTGCAACCTCGGATGATTCCGGTGTGGTGCAGCATGAATCGTTATAAAAACTAACTCCATTTATTTTGCGGACAAATTCGAGTCTGTGCACAACGCCCTTGAATTTCTTAATTGCTTTTGCAATTTTTTCGTTTGGTATCTCATGAATTTTCCCAATTGCGGCGGCAAATGCGATGGTGTCTGGATGGGTTTTAACTTTAATATCCTTTTTGTTAATAATTGTTTCTTTGTTTATAACAAGATTGTCACCCTTCCATATTGCCCAGCGTTTCCCCTTCTTTTGTCCAATCCAAAAGATCTGGCCTGGGGCACCTTTTGCTAAATTCGTGCTATTTTCATTATTTGCATTTAAAATGGCCCAATCATCTTTTTCTTGATGAAGGATCAAGTTATTTTTGGCATTTATGTAGTCCTGCAAGTCTTCATGCCAGTCCATGTGGTTGGGTGTGATGTTTAGAACTGCAGATATATGAGGCGACATGTGGATGTCAGCAAATTGAAAACTGGAAACCTCCATCAAAATTTGATGTTCGGGATTACTAATTGCTCTTTGTAGCGTTGGTTCTCTATCGTTACCACCCACGATCAACTCATCTCCATAATGCTGGGCAAGAATGTCAGCCGCGAGTGCTGTCGTCGTTGTTTTACCGTTACTACCTGTAATTGCTGTGATTCTTTCTTTTGCTATCTCCAGCGTTAATTCTGTCATCGATGTTACATTTACCCCCGCATCAAGCGCTTCTCTAATTTCCGGTCTATCGTAATGCACACCGGGTGAGCGGATGACTGTATTAAAGTCAGTTAAATTTTTAAATTCACTTCTGAATTCAACGTCACTCCTGGAACGATTTTCACTTTTCATATTTTCATCAAAAACCGTGACACTTTTAATGCCTTTGTTTTGGAGGAAGGCGAATGCGGCCTTACCTTCTACTCCGTAACCCAATATTGCGACTGGTGGTTTTATGTTCATTGCGGGGATATTATAAACGAAACGACGAAATAACGAAACAACCCAAATTTTAAATTTTGTGATATGAGACCACATAATTAGATTTAATGAAACATAATTAAACATAGTAAACATTGACAATGTTAATTAAACTAAACTATATTCATCTACGATAAAACAAAATTAATTTAATTTAGTAAAACTTAACAAAAATAAGTTAAATTAAGCTAAATTAAATAAAATTAAATAAAACATAAAAACAAAAATACGAGTGGTTGAACAAATATATACAACCGAACAAGTTGCCAAACTCCTACAAATCCATCCGCTTACTGTTTTGAAATACATAAAACAGGGTAAGTTGCATGGAGTCAAATTAGGTCGTGTTTACCGCATGCGTGAGTCAGATATTCAAAAATTTCTTAATGAAGGCGCGATCTAAATTACATCATTTTTAAACTTTTCAGAAAAAAGATATGTCTGAAAAGAAAAAACAAAAAATAACCAAAAATCCCTTGCCTTAGGCCATTGGGGATTTTTGGTTATTGTCTGAACCGCTGATTTGCGCAGATTTTACAGATTACGCCGATTTTGATTACACAAATTTTCACTGATTGAATCCTATGTAATCAGTGAAATCAAATTCAGTGAAATCATTTTAATCAAAGTAATCTGCGGTTCAGACAATTATTGCCCTTTATTTGAACAATGCTTTTTGCTGAATTGCGATAGTTTTGAAATTATTGTTGTTATGCCTGGGCCGGCTTCTTTGCCGGTGGCTTCGTAGCCGCGCTCAATTTGTCCGTTTATTTTGGTGAGTGTTGTACTTACATCTATTAGGCTTTGTTCGCCAACGCTGTTCAGCTCAACGTGGTATACGAATGCAGTTTCTACTTCCTTTAAAATTTCTTCATGTTCTTCCAAATCTTTTTTGTAATCAGCAAGTATTTTTAAAGCTGTTTTTCTTTCTTTGGTGTTTTTGTATAACCTGCAAGTTAGTTTTGTTGTAAATGCTAATGAGTCAGGATCATCAAGGCATGTTTCGTAAACCCTTTCCTGGGCTTCGGTGCAAGGCCTGTATTCATTGTAATCGCTCCAATAATAAACACAGCCACTATCTGATTCACCTCCGCTATAAATGGCCCATTCGAATAGCGGAACTACAGGTCCAACTACTGTGTTTTTTAAAATGGTTAATTCGGTCATTACCTTACCTGTAAATCTATCCCAACCGTCATTTTTAAACAGACTAAATGGGTTAGCTCCTCCTTCTCCCCCAATACTTAATGAAATTTGATTGGCTTCAATCCATTCTGCGGCGCGTCTTCTTGCGCGGGCTTTTGCCATGTCCCAAATACTGCCCCAGTCGCTTCCGCTACCGCTACCTATAATGGCCAAATTCTGAATTGCATTCCATACTTCCTCAAATGCGGCCTGAAAATCTCCATCGGGGCAGCCGTTTGCATCGGGCGGGAATACAACTTTGTAGTAATTTCTTGCATCTTCAGAGCCGAATAAGTATTCGTTTGTCGTCATTTCTTCCACTCCATTTTGCGTAATAATTAGCAGTTCTTCTTCCGGGTGCATGCCGTAAGTTTTGAGAATGTTTATGTGAGAAATGAGATATCTATAATCGTCAGCCAACAAATCTCCATGATATTTATCAAGCATCATGTATGATTTCAACATTTCCTGCACAACTGCATCTTTTAAATCCATCAGCATCCAGATATCATCACGCAGACAATTGCTAATGGCTTCTCCACGGGAAAATATTATGTTGAATATCATAAATAGGTTGTCCCATGGAGCTGCAATTAGTTCGGTGAATGTATTCCTTATAACTTCTGCATGTATTAAGCCAGCATCTCCGGGCAGGCTTGTAGCCGTATTTTTTGCCCTTCTTTCATCATCAAGTTCTTTTAAGGTTTTTACAGCTTCTGTAAGGCCGCCTACACCATTTTGTGATTGGGCAGAAAGTACATGCTGCTTGATTAAATTTACCCTCTGGGAAATTGTTGGTGAATAAATTGCATGCACGTTTGATGTTTGGACGATTAGTCCGATAAATATAATCCCAATGATGATTCGTTTTATCATTCGAATGTGCATGTTTCTTTTTGATCAAGGGATGTTTCCGCCATGGTGGTGTAGCCATCCTGAATACGTGAAAAGCTATTTAGCATTTGTTCTAATAATGGTTTAACGCGATCATTAAATGTACCATCGCTGATTGTTGAGTTTAGTGCGCGGTAATTTTTCAGTTCGTCTAAAACTTCTTCTCTAGCTGTTTCTTCCTCATTGGCTTTTCGTTGCAATTCCTCTGCACCTGTTTCTCCTGTATTTTCCATGTTTGGTTCGGCGGTTGTGGCAGCATTCTTATCTTTATCGGTTTTTGTATCAACATTTTGCGTAACACTTTTATCGTTATTGCGAGGTGCTAATTTTAATTTAGATTTTATTGCTGTTATTAAATTAAATGAGAATTTTGGTCCCCATCTACTGCTTATGGCAAAACCGCCAGTTGTGTTTTCCAGTGGGCTGACATTGGTTTCCAGAGTTTTATCCAAAGCATCAACCATTGCTCTGATGTGGCAATCGATACAATTTTCGTTAAGTGCGTAAGGAGTTAGTGGTCTGTTTTCTGTGGTTACGCTTATGCAGAATAAAGCTTCGATAGAGTAAGCGATATCCGCTTTTTCTGCGTCATCCTGCCAGCCTTCTCCAAATAAGAAGTCTCTTGCATCATTAAAATCTGCACAGTAGTCGGTTGGCACACACGCGCTACCAAGTTCTCCACCAGCAAAGGTAATGCTAACTTCACTATAACCATCCTGACATGGCGGTTTTTCGCTTGGCGGGTATTCTTTGAATGTTCCTCCAACGTACGGTCCTGGGTATTCTTCGGATTGCGGATATTCAGGAAATTCCACTTCCGGCGCTGTGATTGTTATTTCCGTTTTTGGTAGGGTGCCGGGTGGGCATTCGGATGGTGGCTCGGATTGTGGCTCGGATTGTGGATCCGATTGTGGATCCGATTGTGCATCGGATGGGGATTGGAAAGTGACTGCTTCTGGGTCTATACATATATCATTTGCACCGGTTTCTTCCAGCATACAATATTGGCTGCACCCATCCCCACTTACATTATTTCCGTCGTCACACATTTCACCAAGCAGTACATCTAATTCTCCATTTCCACAAAGTGGATTTTCGTAATCGCCACCAGGATGATCACCTAAATCAGCATCTGGATCGTCTGCCGGAACGCAATCTGGTTCCTGGCCAGCTGTTTCTTCAACTTCTGCTGTAAAGCCTGTGGGGGGTTCGGTTATGTCTTCGCCACCTTCTTCATCGGACGCAAGATCTTGCGTCCCTACGGGGATATCATATTCTCCTTCATCTTCCTCCTCATCCTTTTGTCCTGGGAACTGGAATACATCATCCACCCATTCTGCCTGGTTACCGAATAATATCGTTTCGATTATGTTTAAATCGGTAATCAAATCGAACTGCGCGCCGCCTGGCCCGTCAATTTTTCCATTCCAGAATTGTTCGGAGGCCTGGAATTCGTATTCCAAACTTTTTTTGGTGTGATGGAGGACTTTTTCTTTCTCATATGCAGTTTTTACTTTCGAAAGTATTTCAGCCCAGGATTGAATTACAGCTAAACCGCCTGTTGTTGCCGCTCCGCCTTCGCATACAATTTTAAATTCCTCAGGAAGGCTGTCTAGTTTGATGTTATTTTTTGATAAAAAGTCCTCATCAAGGGTTTTGCAGCTAATATTTGCATCCTGATCAATAATGAATTTAACAAGTGCGCCGGGGTTAACACCAATATCGTATTCCAATTGTTTTGCTACAGTTTCCAATATTGCATCATCGGTTTTCTGTCCTCTTGTTACCGCCATATCACAATAAACACTTTGATAGGTGTTCCATGGGTTTATTGGGTCACAATATTCTCCTAATGCTACTGGTGTCATTATTACGGATATTGCCAATCCTATGATTAATTTAGGTAAAATTTTCAATTTTCAATTTTCAATTTTCATTGAAATTAAATAATAAATTACTTACTCATACTTGCGTCTTTAAGTTTTGTTGGAAAACCACTTACTATGGTTCGCAGTTTTAATAAATGATCGCGATATTTGCCTAAACTTTGTGTTATGCATTGGAATTGAACGTGCATTACGAATGAGAACCGAAGCTCCTTTAATGCAGCAAATGTCATATCCATGGCAACTAATGCATTCTCTTTTTCCAATGTTATTTGACGATCTATTCCCTTTAGTACTATTCCGCTTGCAATGAGTGCTTGCACAGCCGTTAATTCATCCCCTCCTTCTGAATATTCCTCAATTCCTTCCGCTGTGTACAGTTTTTGTAATTTAGTTAAATGTTTCGAATAGCTGTTATATGTGCTTAACAGTGGCGGGAGTGTTTGATTTGGACTTGTGTCTTCCACCAATTTGTTTAATGCTTCCTGTGTGAGACAGGCCTGATTTGGATCAAACCAAGGGAAGCCTTCTTTGGAAATCTTTTTTTCCACAAAGTCGAAAATACATTGCACGTAAGTGTGGTGTGCTGTTTGAGCCTCCTCAAATGCATTTGTATATGAGGGTTTAGTAATTCTCTTTTTTTCTTCCGCAAGGTTATTTACCAGATTGGTATAGAGTTCATCAAAATCCGGTTTTTTATCTTCACAGGCTTTTTCCGGTTCGGTAAGTTCAGTTTCTTGCGCCATTAAATTAACTGGAGCTTGGATGAAAAGCATTATTGTGATTAGGGCGGTGATTAGTAGGGGGTGTTTTTTCATGTTACGTATTGTGGCTTCCGCCGCGGCGGATGGCTCAAATTGTGGATTAAAATTTAACTACACTCTGGTGGGGAGCAGGCGTAGCGGCTTTCGAGCTGTTGTAATTTTGATTTCATGTAGCCGACATGTGCTTCCATAACCAGCATTTTTGTGATGATTGAACTTAATTTATTTTCCAATGCGCTAGCCTTTTGTTCGGCGCTGTTATTTTTTAGAGCGGTTTCAAGTTTTACATAAGCAATTGATTGATCAGTACAGTCCTGCAGGCTTTCCTCATTATTTCCGCAGGCAAATTGTTCGGCAACAAAGTTCATGCAGTCCTGATAATTTTCTGAAGCTTTGATTACGTCCGGGTTGATATTTCCGTATGTTTGATCCGTCATACATTGGTCAAAGAATGGAAATTTGTTGGTGGTGTATATTGCTTCCCAGGTGCTTGGCAGTCCAACGTTTTGTGGTTTTTGGCATCCCGGTATTGAGCCTATATGTACACTGGTAAGCCCACCTCCCTCTGCGCTATCCGGGTCACCAATACCACTAAACCTCACAGATCTGCATATATACTCAAGCATGCATTGATAAGTCCTGAGGCTTTCAAATGCTTCGTCTACCATTTCGCTGGAAGGTTTCTGTTGATCCATCAGATTTCCTAATACATCGTTTTCCCAGTAATCCTTAACAACAGCAAATGCATTTACATAACTTTGCGCGCATGTTGTTGGTTCCGGGTATGGCAGGTCGTTTGAATATGAACGAGTCTGCCAACCTATTATTGCAGTTATGATTAATGCTAAGCCTATGATTGGGATGAATTTTTTCATGTTTCTGTTGTGGCGCTATGGTGGAGCCCGCCTTAGGCGGGTGGCGCTTTTGTGGATATCCACTATTGCGCCACGCGAAGCGGCTCCACAATTGCACTACCATTGGTTATGGTTGGTAAGTTACTTCATTACTGCTTTCAAATAATACGTCATGGGTTTCGACATCTGTAATTGCTGTCATGATGATATCACCTTCTACAAGGTCTGATTCGTAGTCGATGAAGTAGCAGGCTGGGCCGCTGTTTACATAAATTCCAGGGCCGTCATCTGTAAAATAATCATCTACATCAGGGCAGCCGTCTTCATCATCAACACCGTCACCATCTTCCGGTACTGGTGGGCATTCGTCAAACGGTTCACAAGCATCGCCAACACCATTAAAGTCACTGTCAGTTTGGTCAGTATTTGGTGTAAATACACAGTTGTCTACATTTGAAATTGTCGGATCTACAAGTCCGCTGTCATCAAATATACAAAGAGAGTTAGGAACGGTGTCGCTATCAATATCCGTATCACAGGCATCTATTTCACCGTCTCCATCTGAGTCATTTTGATTTGGATTGTCTATACATGGGCAAACTTCTTCTCCAATACCTTCACCTTCTCCTTCACCCTCTTCACCAATTGCTCCCTCTCCAAGTGGTGTGGCATCTTCTCCATCAATGATTCCGTCTCCATCCGTATCCGGATTATTTGGATCAGTGCCTATTGCAGCTTCCTGAGCTGCTGTTAATCCATCAAAGTCATAATCCGTACCAGCATCTCCTGCATAAAGCGGATCCAGATTATTTTCCATCTCCCACCAATCGAACATTCCATCTCCATCTTCATCAACTTCCTTACAATTTGTCATATCCTTAACACCCATAGCCATGAATGCAAATTCACCACGGGTAATTTCTTCATCCGGGAATACGAAACCGAGATTGCTTTTAATCAGTCCGATTTCTACAGCGGTATAAACATAATCCACATACCATGCATAATCCGGCACATCTACAAAATAATTTTCTGGCGCTTCTGTTATTTCTATTCCCGATTGTCTGAGTAATACTGCAGCTGCTTCCGCTCGGCTTATGTTTCTGCTTGGCCTGAAGAAACCATCTCCATAACCCGTAATCATTGCGAGATCTTTTGCGATCCAGATACAGTAGTAATACCAGGCAGGCAGTTTTACATCCGGGAATGGAGCGAGTGGCTGGTATTTTGCTTTTTGAGCATCGGTAGGTTCGGTACAGTCATAACAATTTGTAACGCCCAATGCGATTTTAATAAATTCCGCACGCGTAAGTTTTCCATCAGGCTGGAATGTTCCATCTCCATAACCACTAATTACTCTGTCTTCATAAAGCTGCAGGATTTCTTCATAGTATGGGTGGGTGCTGTCCAGGTCTGGGAAAGGGGAGTCCGATTGTAGGTCCGATGGTGGGCCCAATTGTGAAAATGCCCGATTCGTTACTTTGTTCAATCCTATTTGGATGGTTTGGCTGTCCATTGTTTCATCGTTGTTGATTGTGAGGCTGTCAAAATCAGCATGAATGTATACATCAAATATTGGTTCCTCGTTTTCTTCTGTGACTATTTGGAAGATGTAACGTTCATTTGTGAATTCTGATTCTTGATTCTTGATTTTTAACTCATATCCGGCTTGCATCATTCTAATAGATCCGTCCGCGTCAATTAGTGCGATGTTTTTTTGTGGCGGGGTTTGATTATAAATTGCCGCGCCGCCTGGATAACTCGGGCCGGCTCCCGGAATATTTCTTGCAATAATATCGTCATCCGGATTTACATCTCCAATTGTTACACCAATATCCAAAACATTATCTGTGGTAAGAGATTCTTCTTTTATTTCAACATCTGTATTGCTATCTGGTACGTAATAAACATTACCCGCAATTAAATCCGTTTCAATTTCAATTATGGCAACGCGAGTTGGCAAATTTGGGCTGGCCGGAAGAGCTTCTATTTTATATCCCTCCTGCAGTAATTCAATTCTGCCGCTTTCCGGAAGGATACGTGCGATTGGATCTGCATTCGCATCCTTTAATATAACCGGGCTGGGGCTTGTAAAATCAATTCCTGTTATTTCATACTCCCCATCTTCATTGTAGGTGTAGTAGCTATCCGGATATACATAGGTCTTACCCTCATTGTCATTTAATGGTGGAATCGTTTTTTCATTATCTGGTTTTTTATCCATTAATAGTCCAAGATTTTTCCACGTATTCCATCTCTTTCGGAAAAGGCTGAACGGAATATCGCTTAAATCATCATCCGGTGCTTCAGCGATGTGTTTGAACGTGCCCTTAGCACTACCATCACTTAATGGTTCTGATTCCAGTTCAATTTCCGGCACATAAATAACTACTGTGAAAGTTTTTTCGTACTGCTCAAACAACTCGTCTTCAATGTTTTGGCTTGCTACCAGCTTGATTTCAAATTCTTTTGGTTCGTATTGAGGCGGAATTAAAAGTTCGTCACCAACTTCTGGGGTTAGTGGATTATTCGCGACATCAACATACCAGTAGTATTCATATGCTCCGGTTATATCCACAAAAATATCACTCGCTTTGATCAGTTTTTCTTTATAAATCGGAACGTAATAAACGGTGTCGAATGCAATGTCGATAGGCGGTGCGGCATCCACATAAATTTGTGGTGCCAAAAGTTCATTTTGATTATATGTTGCAACCCTGCCTTCTTCATCGAACCATGTCATCTTAATATGATAGAAACCGTTCTCCATATTTACGCTATAGCTTGATCCGGTGTACTGATCAAACAGAATTGCCAGATTGTCATTAAGCGTAATGGTAGCATCGTTAATTGTTGGGAATGAAATTTGTCTGGCACTTGTTATTACATTATTTGCATTAATTCCAAAGTGCATTTTTGCTTCTTCCTCATCTTCCATGTTGGTTACAAAGGTGTTGTATTCAATCGCCTGTCCATCAACTAAAACCTCCGGCGTATCACCGTTTTCATCATATGGGAGTAGTATAAATTTAGTATCAGGAAGTCCATTGCTCTGCTTATCAACATCGTAACCAAGAATGGATCTTTCTTGTTCAATACCATATCCATAAACATTTGGATTAGTACTTGGAGTCCATGTGAAGCTGGCAGAACCATTTTCCGTAAGACTGGTTTCAAGCATGTTAACTGCCTCCATTAGATACGGATCCTGTCCCAATTTTGACATGAAATTGTCGTCTAACTGGAATATTTCATTTGCCACATTGTTACCGGAGTTTTCTGAATTAGTAGGAACTGTTAAGTCACGTTTCAGATAAAGTCCGGTACCGTCGCTATAAACCACGTGCCCGGAATCCAGGAATAAAGTTTCGGAATTTATCGTATTTTCTAATACCGGAATGAATGGTGTGGGTTGATTGGTTGCGGGATCCGGCAAGCATACGCCTGAACAATAGGATCCGGATTGTTGGCCGGATGTGGCTTCCGCCGCGGCGGATGGCTCGGATTGTGGAGTGGCTTGGGCGATAAGTTGTGAACCTGCTTCGCGTTGACCTGTCACTATCGCTCCGCTCCCCTGCTTTGCGTTGACCTGCCCTTCGGGCGTGGACCCGCTTCGCTGTGGATCCGATTGGAGAGGTTTTATTGCGCTGGTGAATGTGCGGGAATCATTATTTACAGTTGGTTCGTATTCCGTACTAGCGAGTTCATAAGGGAATGCGCGGTTTGGCGGTACTTTAGCAAGTGCATAAAGGTCTTTTACGTTCTTCATTTGTTCCGCTTCTTTTTCCAGAGTGTCGCCATAAGCTAGTAGCTGCTCTTCCATCCACTCAATTTTGTCCACAGAAGTTTTACGAGGTTCTGGTTTGTAATCCGCAACACCCAAGTCCTCTTTTACAATTCGGTAATCAACGAGTGGTGCATTATTTATTTCATTTACTACGTCCGTTAATTCTGAAAGAAGGGATTGGAATTGGGATGCTAATTGATTTTGATCGTGCCTGGTGCCTGGTGCCTGGTGCCTTGTTTTGAAGGCGAAGTAGGCGTCGCCGTTTTCACATTCGTTAGGGTCCACTGAACATGCATTTAAATATTTTATCAGATCTTCTAATGCAGATGGCCCTTCAGTGAGACTTAACTCAAATCCTCTTTTGATATTCTCATTAATTATTTCCCATAATTCCTGATCGGAGGTGTATTTATCAACTTCTTCCAGTTGATATGCAAATGGAATGAAATAATTAAAGATGCTCGTAATGTCGCTGTTTTCATCAAAGAATGCATCAAGGTCATCTTTCCATTCTTCACTTTTGCCCGCAATTATTCTGTTGGCATTTTTTACAGCATTTGCATATTCCTGATAGCTCCAGGTTATTCCATTTTCATTTGCCCAGCGCTGCCAATCTGATTCCTGGTCGCGCAGCCATTCTTCGGCTATATCAAATTGTTCTTCTATAGCTTCCATTCCTGTGTCGATACCTTCCTGCAGGAAGCCTTCAACAATATCCATACCTTCCTGCATTTTTGATTCTATTAAATCAAGTCCTTCCTGTGCCAATCCTTCCGTAACTCTCATGTATTCTTCATAAGCTTCATTCATGGCTTCCGGAATGGCTTCAATCCATTCATTCCACTGCTCCGATCCGCTTTCCAGCGCTTTCGAAATCATTTCGAATCTAAGGCCAAAATAAATGGTAGTTGTAATTCTTACTTCATTAAATCCAAGATCAAATAATGCGATATTTGGAAGCTGAATTTTCAGCATATCCAGTGGAGTCAAATATCCTGGTCTGGTTGTAAGCAGTGTCATCTGATCATTAAGCATTGATTCCGGTACAGGTGAGAAAGATTTTTTCATTAAACACCAGATCTTTAAAATCATTTCAGCAAGAGGAATGATCACTTCAAATGCTTTACCGATATCCGGAAGTTTTGGTGGCGGAGGGAGTGTCGGCAAGTCTATTGTCGGGATAGGCGGAAGCTCTGGGAGATCCGGAAACTCAGGAAGTTCTGGGAGAATTGGAAGTTCTGGTAACTGTAGGAGCAAATCAATAGTAGGGAAGTCCGGCAGGCGGACATAAGGAAGTGGCGGCAATGGAATTGGTTCCGGGCTTAACTCGATAATCGGAAGTGTGATGTTTATTTCCGCGTCCAGATCCGACATATCAAATACGATATCCGGCCACTTTGGGAATGAGATTATTGGTATTTCAGGAATGATCAGCCCAAGAAGTGACCAGAAGCCAAAGCCTGCATTACGCTCATTTGTACAAAGTGAACAGCTTGAGTCAAAATTTGTAAATAAGTCGAATAATTTTTTAATATTTTTTACTATTTCAATTATCGTCAAAATCATTTCCGCCCAGGTGATCATTTGCTCCTGAACTTCTGAATACCAGCCACCCAGCATTTGGGAGATTGTGTTTATGTAGCATGCTGTTCCACGAACATAATCCGCTAGTTGCCGTTTGAATTTTACAAATTCACGAGGGAAGGCAAGGTAAGACTGCAGTACTTCAATATTTTTCTGAACACTTTCAAGCAGTGGTTCGAAATTTAATATGAAAGTATCCGCTATGTTCTTAAATGCACATGCTGCCCCCCTGTCCGCTTGCACTTTCTTTGCACATTGTTCCATATTCGCTGAGTCTGCGCACTGTTCTTCCACAGCTTCGGCTATTTCACTTTCCGATGTCAGATCCGGGCAGTCGAATTGTTCCCAAATGTCCTTTACCCGGTTAAGTTCGCGCTCGTAATAAATAACAAATTTTTGAAGTTCAATTATGTAGGCTTGTATTTCTGATGCTGAAAGCCATGGTACTTTAAATTCAATTGGCTGTTCTGTGATTTTTATAAGCGGCAATGAATCCACTACATCATAAAGCCCCTCTACCGCATTCAGATTAAATATTTTTGCCTGTGCTTCAACGGCTTCAAAGGCATTGTAAACATCCTGAGGGCTGGCTTTTTCAGTTGGATTGCCCTGTTCGTCTGTGGCGGGTTTTAGGTTATCTAATGTTTTTGTTGTAACCTCCGGTGATTGTGAAATATTGTTGTACCAGATCTCTGCCTGTTTTTTGGTTTCTTTGGCATCCATCATAAATAGCGATTTCATATCCGGCAGATAAATGTAGAAAGTTGGGAGGGTGAATAATTTATTTAAAATTTCCAGCAATTGACGATCTACCCAACTGGAAATAACACTTCCAAGTGAGTCAAAAGTAGGGATGTGAACATTTTTAAATCCCTGCACGGGCGGTTCGAATGTCATTGAATCACCCAGATTCACCTCAAGTCCAACTTCTAACCCCCCAGCACTGGTACCCGAACCAGTTTCAGTAAATTCAACAGGTATAGATTGGTTGCTGGTAACGCTTGCTATCGCGGAATTCATTTTGTTTATTCCACTATTAATCCATTGCATTAACTGGCTGATGCCTTCTTCGACTGCTCCGCAGGCTTTTCCCCATGGCAAAGCTTCTGTTGGCAGGGCGGTTACCATACAATTACCAATCGGTGGTGGGTAAGGAATTGGTGCCATTGCTGGCGGCGGGCTGGATGATCCCATGTAATTTCCCCAACACATTGCAAGCCCCATTCCACCCGTCAGGCTTATTCCCATATAAAACCTCATTACTGAGTTTATTGAACCTGAAACATTAGAGGCACCCAAATACATAGGTGGCCAAACGAATGGCATAGTACCAACAGGGGTGGTAAGTGTGGTTGGGAATGCGAAGATTGGGAATGGCATTTCCTGCGGTACCAGGAAGGTGTAATTCCATGGAATTGGGAAACAGCCGCCGCCCATACAAGAGAAATTACTGATGACATCCGCAACTTTATTTAGTGCGTCTTCCGCACAGCCAACTACACTATTTACATCCTCAAAACATTCATTGTTTCCGGTTGCTTCGTCCAGTGCATCACCCATTCCCTCTACCGTTGGAAAGTCGTCAGGAGGGTTATCTTCGTCATAATCCTGTGAACCAAATCCTTCCAGTGCTGCCATGAAGTCTTGGAGCTCTCCAAATGCTTCTTCCATTCCTGATTGCGCTGTAACATCTCCACTGGTGGAACGTACAGCATATTTACGTGAAGCAATCGAATAATGCTGAATCCAAAAGCTGGTTGTGTTATATGGCGGAGAAACCATTATGTCTAAATACTGGTCGTTTAAGAAGGCAGGGTTAGTCAATTTTTGAATAAACATACTTGCTTTTGGAGTATGCCCAACTGTGGCTTCGTATGTAATTGTTATTGGGCTGTAGGCAGCAAGATTCAGATTGCTGAAGAACAAACGAATACCGTTTTCACTGACTTCCATATTGTCGCAACCATATCCTTCACACGTTGCACTGGCTAAATCCGCGGTAAGCGAATCCGGTACTGTATCTGCGAATACAACGTTTGAAACCGTTGAATAAGGCAGGATTTCAATCGTATAAACTAAACTTTCCTCTAAATCTATATTCGCTTCCTCGGGTCTGTCTTTATTGTGAACGGTTTTGGTAATGTATAAGAAGTTAACATTTTCAACAGGTGCGAAATAAGTTTCAAGCTGATCATCAGCTCTGCTTTCCGTATTATTTTCTTCCGGCCATGGCAGGAGTGGGGCTGATCCGCCGTTAACAGATCCGGCAGGATCTGCACGTCCTGCTTCCGCTATTCCTCTTATTGTTTCCATCAGTGCTTCTGACTGCGCTTCTGTTGGATTTGTGACATTGCCCTCCAGAAAATCTTCCATTCCGCTTATTTGTGATGAAGAGGCTTCTATAGATGGCGTAGGCAGTGATACGTCAGGCAGGCTGGAAAGATTAATACCGTTGCTATTTGTTGGTGGATTTAATCCTGGATATCTGACGTCCAAATCCTGATATAAGTTTTCGTTTAATTTCAGGCTAAATCCGTAATTGCCGATCAGTGTTCCGTTTTGCGGGAATTGGCCATCGTCATTATAAAAAATCCTAATATCTCCCCGGCTATCGAGTGTTACCAGGTCTTCAAATCCGTCCGCATCCATATCGTCTTTTAGTATCGTATATAATTTTTTGCCAACTTTAATATCCTGGTTTGTGCGCGTGATTACTTCCCTGTCGTTATGCAGTATCGCCAGTCTTCCTTCATCCGTAGCTACGAGCAGGTCCTCATATCCATCGTTTTCAAAATCAAATTTTTCTATAGCGATAGCCCCATCCCCCATAAATGCAATGTCACCTCTGTCACGCAATATTGGTTCCGTTGGCCCACCTTCCATCAAGCGAATGCGCCCGTCCTCTAACACCATTGCAACGTCTTCGTAGTTGTCATTATTGAAGTTGAAACTATTGATGGAAATAATTTGGCTGTTTTTATGATCCTGATAGATTTTTTCTCCAATTGAGGAATCGTAATCTAATCCAGAGCTACTTCTTGTTTCCAATTGAATTGTCGGATCGCCCAAAAGCACACCGTTGGTCGGCAGATTGAATTTGACAGCTTCTCCGATTGGCATGCCGCCAGTGAATAATTGAAGGTATTTATTGTCGCCTTCTAATCCGTAATACTCGCCTCTTGCTTCTTCTTCAGCTTCATCCTGCGGGTCATATAACACTATGCCGGTTGGGTCATTTGTACTTTTGCCGCTGAATGTTTTTTCTGTGATGTAACTACTGTTAATTTCATCAAAACTATTTTCACCTAAATTTTCCGGAGTGAAATTAAGCATCAGTCTTGCAATTTCCCCAAATCCGTCAGTCAGAATTAATTCCACTAAATCAAATTCCGGCTCGGAGTTGTACATCAAATAATATTCCGGATCAGGAAGGTAAATTTTATTTCCCTCAAGTTCCAAAATACTGTCATTGAAAATTGTTGATACCTGAAGTCCTGTTTTTGATTCGTTTAGTTTATAGTTACTGCTCAAAAGTTCTAGATATACTTTGTTTTCTTCCAGCTCCGTATCCCTATCCCACAAAATAACTTCGTCAAAATTGAGCGGGATGCTTTTACTAATTAATGTCTGAAGCTTTGTTTGATCAAATGCCTGGAGAAGCAAAGTGTTTTCCGATGTTTCCACATAAACTTTTTGCTGAGGTTCCGTCAGATTAATTTTATAATTCGGAGCAATGGAAATAACTGGTGGTGGAGTCGGTCCTGTCATAGATGAATAAACCGCTTCTGTTTTTCCATTAAACAGATGTGCTCCGCCAAAGTAATTCTCTTCAAAGAAATTTCCTGCGGGGAAGCCCACCATAGAGGCAAAAAGATTCTGTGAATAAATTGAATTCCAATCATCGCTTTCAACGCGGGCTAGTATTGGCAATACCTCCACTCCTCCCGTTAAATCCGGATGGGCCGCCGATAATATAAATTCACCAGTGTGCTTGCCTGCCTGTAACCGAATTACACCCCCTCCCTCATCAAGTGTGATGCTTGGCGTTAGAAGGTCTACATATTCCTCAGCTTTTTCATTAATGCTAATCGTAATATTTTCGTTAAATCCTTTTCCTGGCACACCATAAATATCAGAGGCGAACACCGGAATTTCAACACTTTCCCCTACCGGAATATATTTGGGAGTTTTTATTACAAGTTGTACCGGCTGGTTTGGCGGAGGGTAAATTGTATACGGGTTACTGCTGTAATAAGGTTCTTTTTCTATTAAAACAATTTCTGTTGGGCCTGGTACGGGTTCAAATATTATTTCTCCAGCACCTTCTGCCAGCTCTACTTTTCCATTATTTTCAAATCCCCCGTCTGTTGGCTTTGATGGAGAGAGCACAATTCTTGTATTTACATCATTTATTTCATTGCCTTGCGGGTCAGTCAGCTGAACTCCAATCCTGAATTGTGTTTTTGATCCGTTTTGCTGTTCCTGATCCGACCAACTGATATTGATGGAGTCGTATATGTGAATTTCAAAAGGCTCTGATTCCAGTTCCCCCATTGTTACAGTTAGGGTTGCTGTACCTACTTCTGATGCCTGGAAGTTTGATGTGCCTTCACCTGTGTATATATTGAAATCATTTTCACTGAATTCTCCCAATGATGAGTCGGAAATTTCCAGATGAACCTGATCGTCGATATACCCCATAATAGCTTCTCCATCTGAGTTGTATGGGTAGATGGTGATTTCCACATCTTCTCCAACAACCATGCTTTTTCTGTCCATCACAACTTCAATTTCGGTAGGAATTCCGGATGTGTCTCCGATTGGATCGTAAACGTATTCCTCTTCTTCCTCTTCCTCTTCTTGCACGGATGCTCCGCAGGATTCGTCTAATTTAAATAGTTCTGTGGCCGGCAGAATTTCCTCTTCTATCCAACATTGAATGGCATCAAACCATTCCCATATTTCCACACCTGATGGATCACCACATACATAACTTTGTTCAGCGTCTCCTTCGCCTTCATCTTCTCCTATGGCATCGTCTTCCTCTCCGGACGCGAGATCTCGCGTCCCTACTGCCGCTGCCAGTTCTTCATCTGAGATTTTTTTCATCGCTCTATTCAAACCAAACTGGTACCCAAAACTATCCCCGTCCGCCACAATATGCATTACTTCATAACCGTTTGGTTTGTTTTGCGGTGCACGTGGCGGGTTCATTTCCGGTGTAGGCATCAGCCCGTCTCTGTTTAAATATTTTGGAATAATCGATGCCAGCTTTTGGTCCGTACCCAACGCTTTCCAAATAATCGGTTCAATAACATCCGCATTGTCGTAAAAGAATTGATTTATTGTGTTTGTTGGTTGCCCGACAACTTGGGTCAATTCACTTTCTTTGCTTTGAATTGTTTCAAGTAAGTTTGTGAGAATGTCGTCCGGATTATCACCCTCAACGCGATATAAATTTATGTATTCAAATTCCTTTTCCTGACCATTTTTTTCAAATTCGGTATATCTTATCCCGTCTGCCGGCGTACTTGGGGTTACAATGTGCGGGAATTGTATTGCACCGTTTTCATCAACTCTTGGTTCGCCAATGTGTTTGATAGACATTATCGTTCCATTGCTCGGTTCAACGTGCTTGATGACGCTGTCTATTTCTTTGGTTGTTCTTACTACCCCAAGGGCAACGTCTACGCCCGGGAATGTTGTGATTACATAAGGCTGACCATAATTCATTAATCCCTTTATAACTTCCGTTGCTTTTTGGCGTTGAGTTGAAGCGGATGCTGTAACAATGCCGTCATTACGGAGTAATTCATAAACTACCTCCAACACTTCACCGAGCGTTACACTGAAAGGAGTGTCATCATTTCCCTCACCTCCGCTTTCACCGAAATACAGATCATTACCGGGGTGAAAGCTCATGCGGTCAATAGAACAGTTATTTACTTCTTCTTCGTCTAATTCCTGTGAACCAATAATGTCAAAAAGAGATCTTATTGCCTGATCAGGATGGCAATAGTCTGGGTTTAAACTTATATCCTCAGTTTCTATTTCAATTGAGTTGTTAAATACGCAACCGGCGTAATCAATATAAGTTTGTTCTTCGGTCATTTCCCAATCGTCATCATCTTCCGGTGGCTGCAAAAGGGTTTCCGGGTTATACATTCTGTTGGCTTCTACATAAACTGAATTATTTTCCAGAACACTTTCCCCTTCACTCTTTTTTGAACCACGGCGCATGCCACACTGCGTTGCAGAAGTGATATCAAACACTCTCTGTCCGTCTATATAACTAAAGAATGTAAAGTTTTTTGTGGTTATTGGGATGTCTAAAATTGTTGTTGTAATATTGAGCAGGCCACTTGTTGTTACCTCTATTGTCCTATCTTGCGCGCTTATTTCATTTTCTATTACTTCATCCACTTCATTTTCAAGCAGCATTTGTTTCCTGCGCAGATCATATTTAGCATATTCGTCTCGCATGGATACAAGTGCATCTGGTGTATCCACTTCCGATGAAGTCCAACGTCCTGTTTCTTCAACCTTTTCATTTAACCTGCCCCGATAAGTTTTTAGGGATTCTGAAAGTGTTGATGCGTATTTATCGATAATATATGGCGTCATCACATCCAGCATCTGATCTATTGTTTCATCCGGAATGAGCGGATCTTCAGATCCCATGTCCGCACTTACTTCCGCAATCATTTCTTTTAGTAGGTGCTTGTTGTAGCGATTGAACACCATTTCCTCCATGTAATCTCCATACCTCTCATAATTTCGGTAATCCATAAAGTTCATCTGTTTTTCCATGGCAGGGAAGTTTGCATACAGCATTCTTTGTTCAAAATCGGCGTAATCCGGATCACCTGCAGAGTAAGCATTGTTTTTCTCAAAGTATTCTATCAGCTGGTTCCTCGCTTCTACCTCGTCGTGACTCGGTGGTACTATTACACCGTGCCAGATTTCCGGGCTTACCTTCCCCGGATTCCCATTCAATTCAAATTTATCCGTTTCATAATTGTAGATGTATTTTTTACGGTAAAAATCCGTGTATGGGTAAAGGCTTGGATGAATTGTTTCATCTTCTACGACCGGAATTGGTACGTCGCCAATTAACACCACTCCAATTAACCTGTTGTTATCTTCTTTAACCGAATCATTGTTGAATATACTGCTGTCAATTAGGTCACTATCTATTCCTTCGTAATACAACCTCTCTAAAACTGTAGCGATTTTGAATGTGGATTCATTTTCATCTACTTCCATGACAAATGCCTGAGAATGCTCAATTCTGTCTTGCGCATTTTGGGCATAAGCCATAATTTCTCCTCGCAAATCTGAATTGTTCAGGAGCTTACTTTCAACCAAAATTGCAATTAATCCAAGTTCATTATGATCCCTATCTCTATCAAGGAGTGGTATTACTGCGTCTTGCGCATGTGCATTTTCGGCTTGAAATGGGCTTAAATTCAAAAACGCGAGCTGGTTTCCCAGCATTATGGAAACAAGAAATCCTGCGATTATTTTTTTCCAATTTTTTAGAATTTTATTTTGCTTTTAGATTTTTAGTTTTCGTTTATTTTTGGGGTGCAATTAGCGCAGAATACACCAAACTTAATTGTACCAAAAATAGCCCGTCAAACAAAAAGAAAATGGGCTTTTTTCCTGACAAAACATAGGATTTGTTTTATATCGATATAACAATCTTGATTGTTTTGTATCAAATCCTTATAATTCCACTGCTTTGGGGCGATTAGCTCAGTTGGTTAGAGCGCATGATTGACGTTCATGAGGTCAGTGGTTCGACTCCACTATCGCCCACCATTTGATTCGTCTGTATTTGTCTCCATTTCTCCAAACAAAAATTTGGCGTGTCTACCTAAGACCGTTCTAATCATACTCCATAAACTTATGTAGTCTCTTTGTGAGTTGCTTCCTATTTCTGAAAAACCCATTTCTATAAAACCTGACACTTGAAACATGTTTGGATCTGTATATTTGCCTAATAGCTCTAATATCATTTTTCTATAAAACCCTAATTCTTCCGGGTCATCTGGCAAAACAAATTTACCTGATTTTATAGCTTCGTTAATTTTTGCAAGGCTATCTTCCATAGATGCGTTATATGTTCTTCTGTGCATTATGTTATCTAGAGTGTAGTAAATGAATGCAGCTAGATGACGTAATGCCACTTCATCATGTGCCCACTCTCCTGTGTCTATATTTACGTAGCTTGAGTTTGGCGTGTAGAGTTTTGGGAAGTGATCCATCCCAAAACCGTCATCAGCCTGAGTGGCAAAGTATTTATTGTGAAAATATATCCTTCTGGATTCTGAGACTGGAGTTAATTTGCGTTCGGTGGGGTATAAATCTGAAGCGATATGATACTCTCCAGAACATGGACCCATATGAGGGGTTATTATTGTTTCATCACCACAGCTAAATCCATGTGCGAGATAGCCTTTTTTGTGCGCTCTGCCAATGGTTTTTGGTTCTCTATGTTTCTTCCTGAGAGCTACGTCTTGATAGGGTCCAGCGGCTTCTATTCTACGTCTGTAATCTGCAATTACTGCAGCATGTGCCCCACTTCTATCAAGCCTTTGTTGAGTGGACGGTAATATAGAAAGTCCAAATTCTACTTTTGCAGACTCTCTTTTTAGCACTTCTTCCAGTAACTCTTCTGTGCCGGGTGGGCATGAAGTTAGAAGCTTGATTGTTCTATAATTGTCATCTTGTTCTAAGTAATCCAAAAGTTGCAAGAGATATGGATAGTTTAGTGGGTCTGAGGCGTCATACAACATTATTTCCCCCATTCCACCCATTTTATATTGCTCCAAAAATCTTATTAATGGTTCTAGTGCAAAGATTTGTCTGTTGTTTTCGCTATATGGCTCTGCACACAAGCCGCATTCTCCACATTGTCCTGTGCAAAAAGAACTAAGCATTAATGCATTAGTAGCAATGGCTATCTGGTATTTTTGCGGGTGACTGAATTCTGCCATTGTATCCTCAATATCCACTTCTTCTAATCCATGCGGGTATAACTTCTCAATTAAGCGCTGGCTTAAGTCTCTTTGCTCAGGTGTTTCCCTGTCTTGTAATGAATATGGTTGGCGCTCTTCTATGCCGTATAGTTCGGCTTCTCGAGCAAAATCATCATAGTCGTTATGTTCCGGACCTTTTCCCATTTAATTTTGGATAAATTTTAGGATGTGTAAAATACTATAAATTAAATAAAAAGTCAATCTAGTAGCTACTTAAGATTTTCAGTTTTGTGTTGCCATTTTAAGATGATATAATAAAGTTCAGCTCAAAACAAAAACAAAACTTCAATAATAGTTTTTGTTGTTTGTTTATGTCCAAATTGCCTAAATACGCTACACCGGAGATTAAGTTTACCAAGCGGCCTTTGCCGAAGGTTGAAATAAAAAAGAAGCCTTCTTTAAAAAAATCCCAATTACAGTTTAAAAAGAGGGGTATTAATAGGTCGGAGCATTGGTATAAGGCGATGGTGGAAAATATGCAGAATTCTGTGTGGGTATCCGATGAGGGCATTAAGGTGTTTTATGTTAATCCTTCGCTTTGTAAATTGCTCGGTTATTCCGCTGAAGAAATTATCGGCAAATCTGAATATGATTTTTGGTCTAAAGAAACTGCTGAGAAAGTTAAGAGGGTGGTGGCTACAGATCGTAAAGAAGGTATTTCATCTAGTTATGAAGGAGAACTGGTAACCAAATCCGGTGAAAAAATTCCTGTGTTAGTACTTGGTACACCGTTGCCTGGCGGGGGGACGGTTGGAATTCTTACCGATTTAAGAAATGTTAAGAAAAATGAAAAAGCATTAGCTGACTCCGAGAAAAAATATCGTGCCATTTTTGAAAATACAGGTACGGCAACTGTTATTATCGAAGAAGATTTTACGATCTCTTTGGTAAATTCTGAGTTTGAGTATATCTCTGGTTGCTCCAGAGCCCAACTGGAGGGTAAAAAGGAATGGACAGAATTTTTTGTTAAAGAGGATGTTAAGAAAATGATGCGTTATCATAGGCTTAGAAGGACAGCTAATGGAGGGGTTCCTCGTAATTATGAGGCGCGATTTATAGATTCAAAAGGAAATGTAAGGAATACTTTTTTAACTGTTTCTATGATCCCCGGAACAAAAAAAAGTGTGGCATCTATTTTGGATATCACTGAGCATATTCAGTTAGAAAAAGAGTTGACCCAAAGAGAGAGCGAATTGAGCCTGATTACAAAATCCTCTTTGGATGTAATATTTATTTTGACTAAAAACGGAAAGGTTGCTTATGCAAGCCCAGCTTCCAAAGAAATGCTTGGCTTCAAGCCAGAAGAAATAGTTGGAGCTTCTTTGGCTAAGTTCGTTTCAGCGAAAGATTTAAAAAAGTGCTGGAAGGCATTAAAAGATGTTTTTCGAAATAAAAAAATTACAAATTTGCAGATTGACATAAAAGATCGTAATGGAAGTTTTACACCTGTGGAAATTAGTGGACAGCTTATTGAGAAAGACGGAGAATTTTGTGCGCAGGGTACGATGAGAAATATTCAAAAACGAAAAGAAGCCGAAATGGCACTAAAAGAATCTGAGGAAAAATATCGTTCTATGATTGACCAGTCAATGGTGGGTATTTGTATGCTTCAGGGCACTAAGCTTATTTTTGCGAATAAAAAATTAGCTAATATTTTTGGCCGCTCAAATGCCGATGAGTTAATTGGTAAAGATGTTAAAAAATGTTTAACAGAAGACTCTTTTAATTTGGTCAAAAAGGTAATTTCAGCCATGTATCGTAACGAGAAAGTACCTGAACTTGGAGAATATGTTGGCATTAAAAAGAACGGAAAACAAATAAACCTTCAGACATTTTCTAAACGGATTGAAATTCAGGGTAAAATTTACGTACAGGTTTTTGTTATCGATGCTACAGAGAAAAAAATTATGGAGACAAAATTGGCGGAACGCATTAAAGAAATAAATGTTTTATATCGTGTTTATTCTCATATAAAAATGGCCCAGCCACTTGCACATACTTTGTCCTATATTACTCGTGATATTATCCATGCTTTTCAGTTTATGGATGTGGTTCAGGCAAGAATTGTTTTTGATGGTAAAACTTATACATCTTCTAAAAAGAAAGAAAATTTTGTTCATAAAATTGAAAAACCAATTATTGTTGCCGGAGTAAAAAGGGGTATATTGCAAGTTGGTTACCTTAAAAGTCTTCCGGCAATGGAGAAGGTACCGTTTTGGCCTGAGGAGCGCAAACTTGTGGAAACTACTTCTCAAATTTTAGGCAAGCACATACGTAGTCGTGAGGTTTTAGAGCGTCATAAAAAGATTGTGACAAAATCTATAACCGGCATATATATCGCAACAGATGGTATTTTGCGTTATGTAAATCCACGATTTTGTAAAATTTTTAAATACAGTAAAAATGAAGTACTTGGCAAGCCAATTCATAATTTTCTCTCCGCATGTTCTTGTGAAAACAATGTTTTAAAAAGAACTAATTTAAGCAGCTTTCACTGCTCTACAAAAGGAAAACAAAAAGGCAAAACATCGATTGATTTGGATGTTGTAATGCAGAGAATTGATCATCATGGGCAAGAAGCAATTTTGGGCAGAGTTCATGATGTCACGCTACTTAAAGAGGCTGAAAGACGCCTGAAAGGATTTAATGAGGAATTGAAAAAAACAGTTGCAGAAAAAACACAACA
>JAHJBZ010000050.1 GCA_018813295.1 Patescibacteria group bacterium
AGGACGCTCCTCCGGGTCTCTTTCTTCACGTTCAATAATCGAAGCCATTATTACAACTTCTTCAAGTGTTCGGTTTTCTTTTTCAAGCGGAATCCAGATTGAATTATCGAGTTTAGCTTCAAACGTACTAATCAACCGCTGAATAAATCGCTGGTCGCTATACGTAGCAGGATCAACGAAATAGGTATCAGGATAAAGGTATCCTTCCAAATACCCATCCGGCAGATAATCACCTTCAAATTCGCAGGTTTCTACGCATTCCATAAATTCATCAACGGTTGTATATCCATATTCCTCCAGATACTCAGCAATCTGCGTAGCCGTCCACCCCTCAAGAAGGGTAACGGGCATTTCGGTGGTTTTACCTTCAATTAATGCATCAACAACTTCAGATAAGGAGTAGTTCTCCTGAAGTACAATTCGCCCAGCTTTTATCTGATCAGCTAAATTATGTTGTTTTAAATAAAAATTAAATACAGAAACACTTTTAATTAGCCCTGCATCATACAAATCCTGCGCCACATCATTTGCCGTCGCACCTTGCTGCACAGTAACAACAACCCTATCACTGCTATCCGGGTTCATAACAAAATGCACCCCATCGGAATAAAATTTATAGGCGAAAAAGATGAAGATGATGACAATGATAATAAGGGGATAGATAAACTTTTTCATAAAATTAAAAGGATTCAGGATTCAGAATTCTGGATTCAGCTGAATCCTGAATCCTGACTGCTGAATCCTTCTTATATATAATTATTGCCCCCCTCCAAACATCCCCCCTAATCCTCCCATGACGTCTTTCATCTTTTCGGCGCCAATTGTTTGTGACTTTTTAATGGCTTTATTTGCAGCATCAACAAATGCTTTACAAATGCGTTTACCATCTCCAACAATCGCATCAGCAATAGTACATTCAAGAAAATTTTGCTCACCATTAACCACAACCGTAACTCCATCGGTCTCCGCTTCTACATGAATATTTTTTAGTTCTTTTTTGATCTGCTTAGCTTGCTTCTGAAGCTTGTACATATCCTTTGCTTGGTCCATGAATCCCATAGTTTTTTGTGTTATTTGATAAATACCTAACCATTTTATCATTGCTTAGTTTTTATTGGAATTTGAAATTCCAAGAATTTATCTGATAAATGACAAACCAGTTATAGGTATTATAGAATTATCCATCCCCGAAAACATAATACTTTCATTAAATATTTTACCTACAGTATTCATATCATCCTCAGATTCCAAATCATGCTGTTCATGAAAAAGTTCAGCATATTGCTCATAATCCTTAAACCATTCAGGGTCGATCGATTCACCAGTGTCAGAGTGCACTATCTTTCCTTCTTCATTCATTTCTATCTGAAACCAGCCTGGATTACGCACCTCTTTAGGGCCATTAGGTAGCATTTTCATCCATAGTTTCTTGCCGGGCACAAGTGGGAAATCTTCTCTAAACCAAATCGGAGTTTTGCCCACCATGTGAAGTACAAAATTTGAATCTAAACTAAATCCCTCTCCGTCATAATCTCTAACTTTTAGTTTAAGTTTTCTAAATAATGGGTTATCAACAAGCATTCTTTCAGAAATAGCATCATTTTCATCTCTAAACTCACCATGGTATATGTTAAAACCCGAAGTGGTTAACATGGAAATACGAGAAACAGTTTTATCATCATTTATTATTCCTCCAAGTACCTCTAAAGTGGCAGAACCGCGAAAATGCTTGGCACCCTCTAGGTTAATAGGTAAGTATATTGGCTCTTGTATAGGAAGACTATAACTTGAACAACCATCCTTAACAGATATTAATCTCTTTTTTTCTGGTTCATGTGTAATTACAATCTCGCTATTTTCTTCATCTAAAACAAGTTCTCCATCCTGAACGGTATAAATAACTCCAGAAGCATTAATTGCTGTTCCATCTGGTGGCATTGGGGTTATGGTATTGCTATTAATTCTTATCACCTTTTCGGTATCACCATCTTCATTTTTTATTTCTTCAACAATTAAATTTGGAAGCAAGTTTATAAAACGCGGTTCATTATATTTACCAAAGCTACAAAAAGCATGAGTATAGATTTCATCATCTACCTCTTTTGCCAAAGCACCAATTTTTGGCACTTCCCCAGGTATAAAACGACTATTATCAATAGGGTGAAGCTTTCCTACACTGTATTCATTTGGTCTTTTGTACAAACTTGACCATGGTCCGCTTACAGATGAAGCTAATGAAATATATTCACGAGCTTGCGCATCTTCATTACCTTCAGTGGGCATTGTTTCAAATCTTTTAGGATCATATATAGAGCCATCTTCTGGTATTTTAATTCCAGCCGACCTCATTCTAAAATCAGCTAGCCTTTTCAGAAATCTATCACCAGGTTTCATTATATCTCTCCCTGAATTTCTAGCAGCAAGTATGCCTCGAGAAAGGCTAGCTTGATATTCCTCAGTATCAGGTTCTCCAAAAAAATCTATTTCTACATCGCTTGTTTGGCCTAAATATCTATCTCTTTCGTAATCACTAATTTCTCTTGATAAATTTGGCATAACTAAGAGGGGTTAAAATTAACGGAACATTATTTTAACAATATATAAGTAATTTGTCAAGATTAAAATAATTTGCTTTTATAAAGCTTTTTCGCTATAAATATATGGCTCACTAATTATCTAAAAGGAGGATTTAATGATTTACGCTGTTAAAAAGCAAAATGAGTCTAACGAACGATTAATAAGTCGTTTTAAGAAAACGGTTCAAAGAAGCCGTACTTTACTTAACGCAAAAAAACATCGTTTTCATGAGCAGCCGCCAAGAAAGCGATATATTCGCCAAGCAGCTGTTATGCGCGCTCATCATCGAAAAAACAGACAAAAGGCACAATACTATAGTTCATAATCATATTGATTAGCGATTTCAGATTAGCGATTTTAGATTTAAGATTGCCTATTATAAATCGTAAATCGCTATTCGCTAATCACTAATCTTAAATCAGATATTATGAAAACACCGATCATTGCGATCGTGGGGAAGCCGAATGTAGGAAAGTCAACACTCTTTAATAAAATAGCTGGTTCACGTATTGCCATAACCGCAGAAGAGTCTGGAACAACGCGTGACAGGATTTTTCATAAAGTAGATCATCCGGAGATCGATTTCTTTTTGGTAGATACCGGAGGTCTTGAGTTTGGGAAAGGGGATACAACAATTGAAGATGACATGCAGCTTCAGGCACGTGTGGCAATAGAGGAAGCGGACATTATACTTTTTGTCGTTGATGCCAGAATCGATTTGGGGGAAGGGGATTATGAAGCTGCAGAACTGCTTCGTAAGAAAGCCGGCAGTAAACCTGTC
>JAHJBZ010000051.1 GCA_018813295.1 Patescibacteria group bacterium
CGAAAAGAATGCAGTTTTAAAATATATAGGTATTTTATAAGTTTACTTATATAAATACTCTTATATATTTTAAAACCACGCATATTGCATTGGCTTGGTAAAGCCACAAACCCTTAGGAGGGTGCAATTATGCGGAGGCGTCATGGCGGTGTACCTTTTCCCGGCAACTCCTTACAACTGTTGCCTGTAAGGTTCGTGTCTTTTGTCTTATCGGATACTTAAATTAAAGTACCAAAAGCCACTCACCCAAATTTACCAATGTTGAGGAAAAATTATAACATTGGTAAACTTCTTACAGCCAACATACGTTAAGTAAAATATTTTTTATCAATTATGCAAGAAGAGCTTCATCAATTTCTAATAGAAGTAAACGAAATCCACGGTCTTTTTTTAGACGCAACAAGTGCTTTTGGGAACTGGTATCATCAACTTCTAGCCAACCAAAAGCATTTTCAGCAACAATCAGGAAAAGTAGAAAAGGAATTTGATGATATGAAATACATATATGGAAAAGAGCAGAAAGACGGGAGAATTAAACCACTTGGACATTCAACAACATTAGGTAAACTTAAAGAAAGAAATAAAACTGAGGGCAACAATCATAAACAAATGGCACGCTTTTCAATCGTACTAATCTTTTCATATTGGGAGTACTTCAGAAACAAACTTGTAAAAAGAACAAAAAAGACCGTGGCTTCTGATCTAATGGCCGACATTATGTATTTGAGGCGAGCTATTATCCATAACAGAGGCATAGGAGATGATGATATGAAAAAATGCAAAGTAATAACTCGATATAAGGAAGGTGATAATATAGAAATTGATGAAGACTATTTTGAAGAAATTATTGACTCTGTAAAAGAAGAAGTAAAAAACATTGATAAAAAATACTTCACTTAACACGGGCTATAAGATTCGCTCGCTAAATAAAATTATTCTTTAAGTTAAACAGTATGAAGAAAACAATTTCATCATTCATCGCCGGTATAGTTTTTGCATCAGTTATCTTCTTTGTAGTTTCACAAACAGTATTCTTGCCAGACAAAAATGAATGGTTAGAAGTTATGGTAACCCATAACATCAGATTCCGTATCGATTCGTGGGAGAAGAGATATGGAATAACACCAATTATTTATGAAGATAAAAGAATACTTAGCATTGGAATAACAGCTGCAAATGGAGAAGAACAGATAACTGATGAAGAAGCAGTGGTAATAAAACCACAAATTGAAAGTATTGCTGAGGCAACACTAGAAAACTATAAATGGGCAAAAAACTATACTGTCGAAGTAACTGTACTTTAAAATAATTACTATGAAAAAAATATCACTACCACTATTGCTTTTCTTGTTAATGATCTCACTAACAGGATGTGGAGCAAAAGACACTTGGCAAGGTGTCTATTATGAACACGGAATGGAAGAAAATGAATTATATGGACCCATATTTGACAATTTTGATGCATGCAAATCTTGGGTGTTAGGAAAGAAAAGCAATAGCGATGATACATATCACTGTATTAAAAATTGCCATAAGGCACTTGAGGATGGAACGCCTATATGTGAAACAGTCGTTAGAGATACAGAGTTATTTCCAGGTAGTGATACTTTTGATAATTATAAAAAATAATTTTTACCATTTAACACATCAAATATGACAATCGACAAGCTATTAGGTTACGCCTTCCTAATTACTATGCCTCTTGCGTTTCTCGAAAAAACAACATTACTTAGGGAATACTATAGAGGTTATAATGGTGAAACACTAACTCCTGTATTTGATGATTTATATTGGTATTTTTTCGTTGGTTTCTTGATTATCAGGTTCATTAATCTGCTTATTGAAAGTAGAATCATCAAGAAAACACGAGACAAATAATTTTATTTTGGACGCTCGCTCATCCAAATTGCACGGCGTTGAGGCGCTCACGCGCATATTATAACGCCATGCAACTTCTTATAGCCCGAAACGTTGTACGCAATTCAAAAAATATTTTTCCTTTAATTTAGGAGATTTATACCTTGGATAAGGTACTTTTGATAGGCTTTTTAAATACAAGGGGAATAAATTTGATTTTTTGATTGAAATGAATATTGGAACTGACATTTGACTAAATATTAATTAGTTAGACTGAACAATATACAATTTTTTGAAGCATTATCGAAAGATGATATTGAAAATTTGAAGAAGCTATTCAAAAAAATGAAAGAAAACATTCATCATAAGTGTATTAATTAATAACAAGCGTATTATAAATGCACATAATTAAACACTTTAATAGGTTTGAGCTTAAGTATATTTTGCCCTTTAAAAGCGTACCCGCGCTGAAGAAAGATATTTTAAGCTACGCTCTGCCCGACTCTTACGGGGACGGCGACGGTAGATACATGTTAAGCAGTCTGTACTACGACAGCCCGGACCATCGCTTTTACTGGGAAAAGGTGGACGGCCTTAAGTACCGCCGGAAACTGCGTATTCGCTGGTACGAAACGTCCGAACCATTAATAGACGATTCGCAGGTATTCCTGGAAATCAAACAGCGCATTGACCGCGTCACCCAAAAAAAACGAATCCCTCTTTCTTATAAAGATGCCCTGCTATTCTGCGACTCAGGAATAATTCCTAAATATGACCCCGAAGATGAAGAAGCTCTGCAAGAAATGGAATCCCTTCTCAGACTCTACAACCTTCGGCCGACCGCCATCACTACCTACCAGCGCCAAGCCTTTGTGGGAACGCATTACGACATGGGCTTCCGTCTCACTTTCGACACTTACGTCACTTACCGACAAAGAAACCTAGACCTAGGCGAAAGCGGCTATGATGGTTTTATCGTACCGCCCGATTTTGTGATTATGGAAATAAAAACGAATGAACGCGTTCCCCGATGGATCGCTGACCTTGTTGCCAAACACCAGTTACAGCTGATCCGCGTGAGTAAATACTGCACCGGGCTCGACAGAGCTGCCACCTTAACAATGAATTAACCCCTTAATACTTTTTATCATGGAAGCATTACAACAATTACTTCAAATTCAGGATCTGACGGGAACTTTTTCCGTGTCCGACATTGCTGTGGGCTTGGCTCTGAGTTTTATTTTGAGCGCCCTGATCGGCCTGCTCTACCAGAAGACCCACAAAGGAACTTCATATACCCAGAGCTACGTGCACACACTGGTCATCACCTGTATGGTCGTTACCATCATCATGCTTATCGTGGGTTCAAATATCGCGCGAGCCTTCACACTGGTCGGCGCACTCTCGATCATCCGCTTTAGGAACGCCATTAAAGAGACCCGCGACGTGGGCTTTATATTTTTCACCATGGCCATTGGTATGGCCACGGGAACCAAATTCTATCTGCTGGCCGTTATCGCCACGGCCGTTATCGGCCTGGCTATTTTGATCATGAACCGTTTTGATTGGTACGCCCGCCCTGCCATCAGCCAAATTCTAAAAATTCAGCTTAAGAACAACGTAAATTTTGAAAAACTTTTTGATGACCTCTTTGTAAAATTTACCGATATATCTGATTTAATTAGTGTGGATACTGTGCGAGCCGGCACGCTAACCGAACTAGTGTATAACGTGCAGCTCAAAAAGAAAGCCAACAAACAGGAATTCGTAAACGGTATCAAAATGCTTAATGACAACGAAGCCATCAGTTTGCTAACCGGCTACAACGCCGTCGATCTTTAAGATGAATCTGACTTTCAGAAGAAATTACTGGCTCCTAATCGTGCTCGCGGCTGTGTTTACGGCATGTATCGCTTTCGGTTCAACCCGGATTATTGCCTATAACTTTGGTAAAAACGGAGAAACAATAAGCGAAGGTACAAATTATGAAAACGATGTTTATCTTTTTGACGACAGCGTTGTTCATGAAATAGAAATTGACCTGAGCCAGGAAGATTATGAAGACATGGTTGCCATCTACCAGGCTTCGGGTGATAAGGAATACTTTAAAACCGATATTACGATTGACGGCTGCCTTGTTCCCAACATAGGCATACGCCTCAAAGGCAATCTGACCTTGAGCCAATCGCTAGGCGGAAGAATGGGCAACATGCCAGGCGGTATGCCAAACGAAAATGGAGAAGGTCAACAGGCTTTCAGAGAGCGAAATAACTTTGAAATTCCTGAAGGCCTACTAGCCGACTTACAAGCCGCCGGACTGGAAGCCCCCAGCGATGAAGAGATGCAGGAAATGTTCGGAAACCCCAGGGGAATGGGCCGCGAAGGAATGCCGATGCCTCCAGGAATGGAACTTCCGGAAAACTGGGAAGAAATGACCCAAGAGGAACAAAGGGCTTTTATGGAAGAAAACGGGCCAGCCGGTTTTGGCGGCGACCCCATGGGAATGGGGGGTGAAGGCAACGGCAACAACCCACCTTACCTGATCAAATTCGACGAATTCATCCCTGGCCAGACCTATCAGGGCTTAGCCGAAATCGCCATTCGCTTGGGCAGTGATACTTCTTTGCTAGGAGAACCTGTCGTCTATCATATTCATGAAGCAGCTGGTCAGATCGTGCCTGAAACGGCCTACGCCGTTGTGCAAACAGCCGAACTGGAGCCAAGTCTTTACGTGGTCTGTGAACACCCCGACGAGAAATATATTGAAAAGAATCTCTCTAGTTCAGATGGCGTTCTGTATAAAGCTGGTAATTTTGTCGGCTTCCAGTACCAAGGCGAAGACCCCACCCTGTATGCCAATATGTTCGAGCAAAAGACCAATATAAACGATGACGACCTGGCCCCACTAATCCGCTTTATGAAATTCGTGAGCGAGTCCAGCGATGAAGAATTTGAAGAAGAATTACCAAACTGGCTTGACCTCCCCTCACTCATCCGCATGATGGCTCTGGATAACCTGTTGGACAATAACGATTCCTTCGTGGGCATGGGTAGCAATTACTACCTATATTACAACAAGGCTACTGAGCAATTTACCATGCTCTCCTGGGACATGAACCTAGCCATGGGTAGTATGGGCGGCATGATGCAAAGCCGCGCCCCAGAAAATGGCGCCCCTCGCTTTGGCTTTGAAGAAGTAGACACCAAAGAACTGACTGAAAGCGAAGCTCAAAGACAGGAAATCTTTGAAAAATGGCTAGAAGAAGGTGGTTTTGGAGGTGGTGGTGGACCTGGAGGCCCCGGAGGCCGAGGCAACACCAACACACTTAAAGAACGCTTCTTCGTCAACGAAACTTTCTCAGACATGTACGATGAACAGTACGCCAAACTCAAGGCACTAATCTTCACCGAAAGTACTGCTGCTAAAAAAGCCATGGAACTCTCTCAAACTTTCAGTGACTACAACCAAGAGCACCAGATACTGGACCAAGAAACTTACAATACTGGAGTGGAACGGATTCTGAACTTTCTTGAGCAAAAAGAATCTGAGTTTAAATAGAGAAAACATGCAAATCATATAATAACAGGTATATACACCGCCCACTGCCTCGTTCAAAACAAATTTTTGTTTATGGTGTTTAGTTTATGTTTAGGTAAAAGCCTATCAAAAGGTCTATTTCGATGGGAAAAATATTTTTTGAACTCGCTTCCTCCGGTCACGCCACGCTGCGCTCTCACCTCACTTCGTTCCGTTCGGGGCGTACAACACCAGTATATACGGCTTATTGCCTCAGCTCGGCAAACGCCCACATTTGGCACTGGTAAAGCACTTCGTGCTATATTATACCAGCACCAATCGTCGCA
>JAHJBZ010000052.1 GCA_018813295.1 Patescibacteria group bacterium
AAGAACTGCTTTATGTGCACTAACTTGAGGCAAAAGCAGTATTACATTTTTAATAAACAGCACACAAAAGAGGAATATGAAGCCAAAATGAAGGAAGTTAATTTTGGTTCTTATATGACCATACAGTTTTTGGCAAAAAAGTTTGAAGACTTTAGAGAAGCAAATGCAATTTACCGTTCAAATAAAAATGATCAGTGTGAACAAGTGGAAGGACACAGACTTTTTAACTGCAAGAACTGTGTTGACTGTTTTGAAGTTGAGGAGGGAAGAGATGACTTTAATTGTATTGAGGCTAATGGCATCAAAGATTGTATTGATAGTGTATCTTTTGGAAAAATTCACACAATGTCTGAATTGGGTTATGAAGTGCAGGAAAGTTGTGACTTTTATAACTTTAAATTTTGTAATTTCTGTTATTCAAAAAGTAATTTGGAATATTGTGAGGAGTGTCATAACTGTGAAAATTGTTTTGGGTGCATTGGTATTAAGAATGAATCGTTTAGAATTTTTAATAAAAAGTTTTATAAGGAAGAGGAATACCATGCAATGAAGGCAAAAATTATTGAATATATGAAACAAACTGGGGAATATGGCTCATTCTTCCCGCCAGAGCATTCGCCTTTTGCCTATAATGAAACAGAAGCCCTTGAATATTTTCCTGCTGAAAAAGAAGAAGTTGAACGTATGGGTTTCCGCTGGAAAGACGACATGCCATCTGCAGAAGGTATGCTTGTAGATAGTATGGAAATACCTGACAATATTAAGGATATTCAAATGGATATTTGCCAAAAGGTGATGCAGTGTGAAATTACCGGTAAGAAATTTGCAATTACGGAGCAGGAACTTCTTTTTTATAAAAATAACAACCTACCACTGCCGAGACGCTGTCCTAATCAGAGACACAGCGAAAGATTGAAAGAGCGTCACGTTCTTCATTTATATGATCGTCAGTGTACTAAATGTGGTATTGATATTAAGAGCGCTTATCCGGTTAATGATACGTATAAGAGAGTGTACTGTGATAAGTGTTACTTTGAGTCGGTTTACTAATTGGGGCCTGGCCTACGGCCGGTGACCTAATTGGAGGCCTAATTGGTGTAATACACCCATAAGGTCACCAATTAGATCCCCTATTAGTTATATAAGCTTCAAAAACTTCTCCGCCTTCAGCATACATTCTTCGTATTCTTTTTCAGGCTCGCTGTCTGCCACTATTCCCCCACCGGCCCAGTATTCGATGTAGCCGTTTTGGACGAGGGCAGTGCGGATGGCGATGTTGAAGTCCATCTGGAATCCGGACTCCCCTGGAGTCCGGACTCCAGACTGAATATAGCCAACACTCCCCGTAAATATATTCCGTGGCAATCCCTCAAGCTCCTCAATATACTCCATTGCTCGTTTTTTTGGGCAGCCGGTTATTGAGCCGCCGGGGAACATTGCTTTAATTATTTGATCGGGGGTGAGTCCGGACTCCAATTTTCCCTCAACTTGCGAATAAGTATGCCAAAGGTTTTTAAGTTCTAAGACTTCACGTTCTTTGGCGAGGCGTAATGTTCCATATTTGCAGATTTTTCCGACATCATTACGTTCGAGATCGGTGATCATATCTAGCTCAGCCCTTTCTTTATCGCTGTTTAACAATTTTTTTAGATTTTTATCAGGAAACAGGAAACAGGATTCAGGATTCAGTCTATTTAGATTTTCTGTTTTCTGTTTCCTGATTCCTGAATCCTTGGCAATAGTGCCTTTAATTGGTTGAGTGATGATTTTATTACCTTCAACTTTAAAAAATCGTTCCGGTGAATTGCTTATTATTTGGAAATCACCACAATTCAGGTAAGCGGAGAAGTCAGTTGGATTGGCTTCAGTTAGCCTTAAAAACAATGCGTATGGGCTTCCTATGAACTTTTTTCTAAATCGAATACAATAGCACATTTGATAAATTTCTCCGGCAGCAAGAAGCTCTTTGATTTGGTGAATTTTTTTAATGTATTCGGATTTGGTGACGGATTGTTCGAGTTTTCCGGATGTTTCAAAAGAAATCCCATCAACCGAAGGCGGACAAACGTTTGTCCGCCTTCGGGGGTGGGTAATTGTTTTTAATTCATCAAATTCGTAAAACCGACTATCAGGAATATTATTTTTGAGGGTTGGGTTTGGATATGCAAAATAACCGATTTGAAATTTCGGATTTCGCATTTCGGATTTCGCATTCAATCCGATAACTGACCGCACATTACCCCCGCCCCATTTACCATGGAGAACTGCAAAACCTTCCCTATTGATGTCATTATTTGATAACTTTGCCAAAATGAAAATTGTAAATTTAAAATTGTAAATTTAAAAAATTGTGCAGCAATTTTTTACCTTCTTTCGTTCCAAGGCTCTCGGGGTGAAATTGAACTCCAAAAACCGGATATTTTTTATGTTGAATTCCCATAATTAAAAAATCTGATGTGTGGGCCACGGTATCAACTTCTGAATTCATCCAAAAGGGCGTGTCGACGATTAAAGAGTGGTATCGCATGGCCTCAAAAGGGCTTTTTATACCCTTAAAGATCCCTTGATTGGTGTGATAAATATCCGACCTTTTCCCATGCATTATTTTTGGTGCACGGATAATTTGACCTCCAAAATATTTACAGATCGCCTGATGACCGAGGCAAACGCCCAGAATTGGAACCTTTTTATAAAATTCCTTAATTACGTCGAGTGTGATTCCGACGTCCTTTGGATTATCAACGGTGCCGGGACCTGGTGAAAGGACGATGTGAGTCGGTTTTTTTCTTTTAATTTGCTCGACTGTAATTTCATCATGAAAAAAAACCTCCGGATTTCCTCCAAGCTCCCCGAAATATTGTTTGAGGATGTAGGTGAAGGAATCGTAGTTGTCGATTATGAGGGTCTTCATATTTTTATTGTTGGCTTGCCTTATCTTATTTTCGCTACGCTGTGGATGCGTCCCGACTATGGGACTGTGGATTCGGCTAGCGCCTGTGGTTGAATTCAGTATGCTTATTGCATTCACAGCGTAGCGCATCCACAGCGTTAGCGAATTACAATTGATAATATGTTTTTCTCGCCAACGCGGAACTGTCTGGCAATTCATTAAACTGACACGTATCGCATGTCGCCTCCAAATTTAACCACTTTTCACTTTTATATTTTGGAATACTGATTTGGGCAAAGGCATGACTTGGTACATAAACAAGTTGTACGCTATTACCAATTGATTTTTCCAGGGCGAGAAGTAGTACCGCCATATCTTCACAATCTGCGCCACCGGTTTTTAGGACGGTGATTGGATTTTCGAGCTGGTCGTGGAATTTTTCATCCGGGACGTATTGAATATTGTCGCGGACGAAATAAAAAAGCGCTTTGCTTTGGCAAACGCGATCAGCCTTTTTACAGGAATTGGCTGCGATGTAGTTAGCGACTTGTTTTATTGTGTCGCTGGATTCTTCCATTACGATTTCGAGATCATCTGCGCGGTGTGATGTGAATGGGTTATCCAAATTACTAGGCAAAAATTCTTGAACCTCGGAAAGTTTTGGAATATTTACTGGTTCCGGATGCATTAAATAAAAATACCCCTGAAGTGACAGAAGAAATAATGCCACGGCAGTAAATAGCGCTAATACGCCATAAAATGGATTACGTTTTTTTGGTGTAATTTCTTCGTACTCCTGATGGTGTGGATGTTGTTGGTTCATATTTATCTAGGAAACAGGATCCAGGAAACAGGATTCAGCTGTTTTCTGTGTTCTGTGTCCTGTTTCCTTTATATTAAGTGACATATCTAAATTTTTTGCTCTACCGGTAATTGCGCCAGAAGAAATAGCAGTCACTCCTTTTATGCAGTATTTTTCAATATTCCTCTCGCTAATACCTCCAGATAATTCAATTGTTAAGCCAGCTTGTTTTAGTTGCGGGATAACTCGTTTGATATCGGCCGGTCTAAAGTTATCCAGCATAACCACTACAGGTTTTTGGGGGGTGACCTTCTCTTTCAGACTATCATAAACGACGAGAAAATCGTGAATTTGATCAATGCTTTCCAATTCAATTTCAACAAAACGCACTTTTTTATTTTTTAGAACTTTACTAAGCCCACTTCCCCAATCCATTTCAAAATCCAAGTGGTTGTCTTTAATAAGTACAGCATCATCCAGGTTTAGACGGTGAGTTGCACCGCCTCCGAGTGCGACGGCTTTTTTATCAAGCAAACCCCATAATGTTTTCCGAGTTGCTAGGAGCTTGATGGTTTTTGGTAATTTGGAACTTAGTTTTTTGCTTGCAGTTGCAACCCCACTCATTCGTTGTAAGAGATTTAGGAGTGTGCGTTCGGCGGAAAGTATTTTTTGGATCGTACCTTCAATTTTTAAAACAATATCTCCTCTTTTTATATCCGTACCTTCTTTAAACTTTTCTAAAACTTTTATTCCAAGCCGATTTAAAAACCACTCTGCCTCATGTATGCCAGCTAAAATACCCTCTTTATTCATCACAACTTCTGCGATGACCTTTTTACTTTTATTTTTGATAAAAAGATTGGTGGTGACATCTCCTTTTCCAAGATCCTCAAGATAAGCCTGCCATACATAAAGCTGTACCGCTTTTTTGTAAACGGGGTTTTTTAGACTTAGCTCACCTACGGCATTTAAAAAAGACATCACAGCTGGTTAAATACGTGATTAATTATAGTACAGTATTTTGTTTTATAAAAACTTAAGACGCATCTTCATCTCCCCACACTTCAGTTCTGCATTTTGTACGTATGGGGCAGTCTAAAAAGGCTCTTTGGCATTGCCTGCGAATGGCCCTTGTTATGTCTACGCTTCCTATACCTGATTCTATAAGTTCAGCAACTACAGTTTTATGCCCTGCAAAAGCTTCACACTCTTCGGGTGCATTGTCGGCAGTAATTTTGTGGGGTGGAATTTTGTTGGGAGACATTACTTTGGTTAAGCATTGGAGCCTTATTGGGCAAGCCCCTGTTGATCTTCCGCACTGTTCTTGGTCAGTATCTATATTTTCCATCACTGCCATAATTGCGGCTCTATTGCTCTCAAAAGCCTGACAATCATCGGGCTTATTTTTGCTGGTGATTTCGGTAGGTAAAATTTTATTGAAGGGCATGGAGGGATTAATTAATTACTATTGTTCTAAGAATTTTATTACCACATTCCATACGAAGCGGGCAATTTAATTTTTGGCATTGATCACGTGTTAGATCCACAATATCTGCGGGGCTTTCTTGTGAGCGGCTAAATCTGATTAATGCCTCTTCATTTAACCGAAAATCAGCACAATCTATAGGCCTGCTATTTGGAGTGATTTCGTTTGAGGGAATTTTTTGAGTGAGCATAATGAATTTACTTAACAGCTTCTTCATCGCATATATTGCGAAGTGGGCAGCCTAAATTAAAACATTCAGAAACTGCGCATCTTATAGCATCTGCAGCAGTTTTTTGTGATTCTGCATAAGTAGCTAAAGTTGTTCTGCGATTCGCAAAATCCGCACAATCTGCAGGTTTATGCTCAGGAGTTAGCATAGCAGGCTGAATTAATTTAGGAATGCTAAGTGACATGGGAATATTAATTATTTAATAAACATGAATTTTTTTATATCCATTCGGCATTTGGGCTAAACATTCGCTTCGTAAAGGGCAAAGGGTATCACTGCACATATCTCTGAATTCACTGATATGACGGATAGATCCTGGAGTTCTGTATTCCTGCCAGGCTGCTAATTGTATTTCAAAATAAGTGCAGCCTCCAGGGCCAGTTTTAAAAAGTAAATCTCTATCAGTTCGAGCTAATTCTTTTAGTTCACCCGGAGTATATAACTGTTCAGATTCGGAGGGCATAAAAAAATTAGTTATTGTGAAGTAAATTGGGTATCTTCTCTGCCGGCTAACATTCTTATTTTACAGACACAATTAGCATAAAGAGGACACATTATTCTGTCACATTGATTTCTTGTGTCTTTTGCAATTCTAGCTGTTTTGTTATTTTGAAATTCTGTACACCCCTCGGCGCCAATTTGAAAAACTGCAGCTTTATCTGTTTCAGCCATCGTAGCTAATTCGTCTGGGGCGAATAATTTATCAGGTTTGGAGGGCATAATAAAAAATAATTGATATCAGGTGTGGGATAATACCAAATATTATTATTCTATGTCAATAGCTAAACCTGCGTTTCCGCAATAAATGCTTTAGCTTTTTGATAATTTTCTTCATCAATCTTCCCTTCTTCTTTTAGAATATTGAGAAGTTCATTGATGCCGATAACGCTGTGGAGTTTGTAACCCTTTTCTTCAAGCATTCTTCCTCCACCTTGTTCGCGATCGACCAAGACAACGAAGTCGGTGATTTTGAGGCCAGATGCTTCGAATGGTTCAATGGTTTCAAATTTACTACCGCCTGTTGTAATTAGATCGTCGATTATAAGAGCTGTATCACCTTCTTTATATACACCTTCAATTTTCTTTTTGGTGCCATAATCTTTGACCTCTTTTCTCGCATATGTCATCGGCCAGCCCTGATCGACTGAAATTGCCGTAGCGATTGGCAGGGCAGTGTATGGAATGCCGGCAATGACATCGAACTTGAGATCTTTTTCTTTAACGAGCTCAACCATTGCATCACTTATTAACTTAAGGACTTTTGGATAAGAGATTAGAAGGCGTAAGTCGATGTAAATTGGTGACATAATGCCTGATTTAAGCTTAAATTCACCAAATTTAATAGCTCCTATTTCGTGGAGTGCGAGTGCAATATCCTTCTTCATAATTAATGGGTTAAAAATTAATTTTAATTATTTTCCTTTTACCTTTTTTTCCATTTCCTGAATGTTAACTTCTTCCAGCTCAGTTGCACCAAATAGCGAAGTCATCATGTATTTTCCGATTACATTCATTAATAAACCAAAGAGTGCCAATCCGCAGAGCATGGTAACTGCAGCAATTAACCGGCCTAATACTCCGGTTGGATACATATCTCCATAACCTACAGTTGTAATAGTTACAATGCACCACCACATAGCATGTGGAATGGTTGTAAATGGTGTTCCTTCAATTCCGCGTTCTGCGTAATACATCAAAGTGCTGAAAATCACCACAACCGAAAAAAGTGCAATAAAGTAAATCTGCAAATCCATTTTCAATGTATCAAATTTATTTACTTTGTGTTCATGCTCATGCCCCTTTGTAACATGTTTGGCCAATTTTAATAAACGAAGCATTCTCATTAGTCTCAAAAATCTTAACACTCTCAGAACTCTGAAAACTTTGATTGCTCTTAAGTCAATAACATTTAAATAAGAAGGAACGATTGCCAAAATATCAATAATACCCCAAGGACCTAATATGTATTTTAATTTATTTTCCGCTACATATATATTAGCTAAATATTCAATAGTAAATATGCCGACAACTATCATTTCCGAAACGTCAAAAAATTTCTGATGAGCAAGGTAAATATCTTCAACCGAAGCAACTATAATAGAGCCGATTGAAAAGAATATAAGTAATACTACTATATCGTTTACTATTCTATATAAAGTAGATTGCTCATTGGCAAAAGCCTCCCTCATCCAATAATCAAAACGAGCTAGTAAATACATAGGTTTTTTTGTCATTTTATATTTTTATTAGTAACTTAATTAAGTATCAGTTGTATTTACAAAAAATACAATATCAATTTTGCGTTCGAGCCTGCATCGATTATAATTTGATTACTTAGTTATTGTGTACTATCTAAAATAATAAAAACAAGATGAAAATCATGATTATCGGCGGTGGGACTACAGGGTTTACACTTGCCAATCTTCTGGGAGAAGAACACCAGATTATTATAATTGAAAAGGATGAGGAAAAAGCTAAAGATATTGCTGATAAAACCCCTGCACTTGTTGTGCAAGGTGACGGAAGTGATATTTCTCTTTTAAAAGAATCGGGGCTTGCGGAAGTTGATGAACTGGTGACTACAGCAGATGACAAAACTAACCTGATGATCTGCCAGATTGCGAAAAGCGAAAATATTGGCCGGATTATCTCTCTTGTAAATGAGCCTAAAAATGAAGAACTGTTTACAAAGCTGGGAATAAACCGTCTTGTTTCTGTGGTGGGTACAAATGTTACAGCTATAAAACGCATGCTGTATCAGTTCGAAAATGTCCGCATCATAGCCCAACTCGGCGAAGGGGAAATGCAGATTGTGGAGATAACAGTTTCAGATAAAAGCAGTTTAATAGGCCAGGAAACTTCTCTTAATAAAGCAACAATATCTGCTATATACCGCGGGGGGGAGCTTATTATTCCGAGAAAAACGACCGTTATTGAGAAAGGAGATTTGCTTTTGGTTGTGGTTAAAACAGAAGATTTGTCTCATATTACTCGTATCATTACAGGCGAATGAAAACTCTATTCTATTATTTAGGCTATCTTCTGATTATTTCCGCCTTTTTTCGCATCGTCCCAATCGTTACCGCCCTGATTTATGATGAACCTGTAATGAGTTTTTTTCTGGCGGCCTTTTTATCACTCGCGCTTGGGGGTGTGCTTTTGTGGACTTCTCGGCCAAAAGAAGATGATAGGGAAAAGGGTTTAACGCTTTCACACGGATTGATGCTGGCAGCTGTTTCTTTTATTGTATTACCCCTTATCAGCGCATTGTCATTTCTGTCTTCATTCGACTATAGCTATATCGATGCAGTTTTTGAATCCATTTCCGGCTTCACCACAACGGGGCTTACCCTTTATGATTCATTGGAATATATTCCCAAAAGCCTTCTGATGTGGCGGGCTATGACTCAATGGATAGGAGGTATTGGGATTGTAATGGTGTTTTTATTTATTTTCAGCCGTTTGCACGCGCATGATTATATGCATATTTCGGAAGCTGAAACTTCAGCACAATCCACTATGGCGCTTTATAAATCTCAGGGGTTTACGGAAAAAATGGAAGGTGGTCTGAAAAAGAGTGTAACTAATGTAATGCTGATTTATATCGGATATAGCGTTATTGGAATCATTCTGCTTTTGATTGTTGGCTTGCCGGTGTATGACGCAATTGCAATGACTTTTACCTCTCTTTCAACGGGAGGTTTTAGTGTGAATGATGTGTTTTATTCAAATGGATGGCAGCTTGCGATCCTCAGTTTGTTAATGCTTATTGGTTCCATTTCATTTCTTACGCATAATAAACTTTTGCAGCGACAATGGAAAAAATTCTTTTTTGCTTTTGAAAAAAATGTTTTTTTTGTTTTTCTTATTTTGATTATTTTAGTAACTTTAACGGTAACGACCGATATACGGCTGGTGCTTTTTCAGCTTATTTCAGCCTTTACCACAACCGGTTATTCCATTTCTAAAATCGCCATGCTCCCCCAGCTTTTTATTATGATGATTATGGCGGGAATGATGATGGGGGGCAGTATCGCAAGCACAGCTGGCGGCATTAAAGTCTTTCGCATTTATTACCTTCTTCGTGCCATCCCCTGGTCCATAAAAAAACTGGCTTCACCGCCGCATTCCGTTATCCCGCTTAAAATTCATGGCGCTCAGACTGACGAGGCCAAACTGGTGAATATTGGTGTGTTTGTATTTTTGTATTTTCTTATTTTATTTGCCGGAACTGTTATATTTATGATATTCGGACACTCATTTTTAAATGCATCTTTCCAAATTGTCTCTGCATTGGGAACTGTAGGACTCCAGACTATGGAGCTGGCATCACTTAACCCCTTCCTAAAATTTGTTCTGATAATCGCTATGCTCTTTGGCCGTCTTGAAATTTTTCCAGTATTAATCTTAATCCGCAAAATATTTAAATAACCCCATATTCCGTGGCAGACACAGAAATAGCAAAAAAACCAAAAAAATTCGGTGCCTTTATAGGTGTTTTTGTGCCGACATTTTTAAGTATTGTGGGGGTGATCTTGTATTTAAGGCTTGGTTATATAGTTGGTTCCGCAGGAATTTTTCTTACGATTCTTATAATTCTTTTAGCCGCCTCCACAACATTTGCAACGGGCCTCTCACTTAGTTCCATAACTTCGACTTTGAGTATTGGTGCCGGTGGAGCTTATTCTCTGGTTTCAAAAACCCTTGGGCTGGAAGTCGGGGGAAGCGTTGGCATACCGTTAGTTCTGGCGCAAATATTTTCAGTTGTTTTTTATATTTTCGGTTTCACGGAAGGTTGGAACTTTATTTTTCCAAGCCATCCACAATGGCTTGTGGCTTATGTAGTACTTTTTTTAATATTTTTGCTAACAATAGTTAAAGTGACTCTTGCGGTAAGGGCACAATTTCTTGTTTTTTTATTGATAATTGCATCTTTGTTTTCAGTGTTCTTAGGGGGTGGTGATTGGTGGTCTAATGTATTAACAACACCACTGGCGGCTGAAGGTACAGGCACTTCTTTTTGGGTGCTTTTTGCACTTTTTTTCCCGGCAGTCACTGGCTTAATGGCTGGAATCGGACTTTCGGGAGATTTAAGTGATCCCAAAAAACAAATACCCAAAGGCGTAATGTGGGCAATTGCTACTACGACAATAATTTATATAATGATGGCTTTTTGGTTTAGCCACACATCAACTTCGGCAGAACTTACAGGTGATTATTTAATAATTGTTAAAAAAGCTTTATACAGCCCGCTGGTAATAGCAGGTATTCTGGCTGCAACTTTTTCAAGTGCACTTACAACTTTTGTAGCGGCACCAAGACTTCTTCAGGCTCTTGGGGAATCACTAATCATTCCTTTTAGTGGTTATTTTGTGAAAAAAACAAAGGGTGATGAGCCCAGGAACGCAACATTATTTGCAACCATGATTATTTTGCTGGCATTGGCAATGGGGAGTTTAAATAGTATTGCTCCATTGCTTACAATGTTATTTTTGATAACTTATGCAATAATAAATATTTCGGTTTTTACGGAAATGGCTTTGGGTTTAGTTAGCTTTCGTCCAACCATTCGAATTCCTAAATTAATACCTCTTTACGGATTTTTATCTTCGATAATATTTATGTTTCTTATAAGTCCTATTGCAGGAATTATTGCCTTGGTATTTCTTTTTGTAGTTTATACCTGGCTGGTACAGAGGAAGTTAATTCAAAAAGAAGGGGATGTCCGTTCCGGTTTATTCGTAAGTATTGCTGAATGGGCTGCAAAAAAAATTATCAAACTTCCCGAATCAACAAAGCATACATGGAAGCCGAACATATTAATTCCAGTAGTTATAACAAGAACTTTACTTGGTAATTTTCCTCTGATTAAAGCTATTTTATATCCAAAGGGGACCATGACTGTTCTCGGTGTAGATTTATTGAAGAAAGAAAAAAAAGCTCCTGATTCATCGGGTTTAACGAAGGAAGAAATTAAGGAAGAGCTGGAGGAATTACCTGAACTCGTACAAAAATTTGGCGAAGAAGGAATTTTTACTTCCTCATCAGTCATTGATGTTGATGATTACACAAAAGGCGTATGTATTGCACTTGAGGCTATAGAAAGTCAGGTTTTTCACCCAAATATTTTATTTTTACCCTTCAAGGCAAATCGCCTGCCCCAGTCCGCATTAAAAAGAATATATGAAACCGCAGATAGGCATGGGGTCGGTGTTATAATATTTGATCGTGATGAAGATATTGGTCTTGGTTCGGAAGAAGACATTCACGTTTGGCTTCCATCCGAAGTGCTTGATGGTGATTTCTATGATATTAAATCTTTTGATTTAGCAATGTTGGTTGCCTATAAATTATATAGAAATTGGAGTGGCAAAATAACCTTATGGATGTGTGTTCATGAAGACCAGAAAGAAAGCGCTCAATATCACCTAAAGAAGCTTATTTATGAAAGCCGATTTCCGCTTAACACAAAAATTATGGTTTCCACGGATTCATTCACAAAAACAATTAATGATGCACCACAAGGAGATGTCCATATCATTCCGGTTTCCGGTGATCAGACGAAATTTATAATTAAAACCGCAAGGTCACAAGATAAATCCTTCTTGTTTGTTACAGATTCCGGGAAAGAAGATGTGTTAGCTTAAAAATAAGTATTTAATGCCAAAAATCAGCAAAATTGTTGGGTTAAGCAAGGCAGAGGCAGAGAAAGCTTTTGAGAAATTTGGCCCCAACGAACTAAAAGAAAAAAGGGAATTTGCAACGTTAAAAGTTTTTTTCAGGCAATTCACAAATGTAATTGTTTGGATTTTAATTATCGCCACCGCAATTTCTTATGGAATAGGCGAGGTAATTAATTTCTGGGTAATAAATTTCATAATTGTTTTTGTGATTTTCATGGGATTTTTACAGGAATTCAAAGCCGAAAAAGCTATGAAGGCTTTGCGGAATATTGTTCGCCCTCAAACCACAGTCATACGCGATGGTAAATTAATGCAAATTGAAGCAAGAGAAGTTGTGCCAGGAGATATTCTTTCACTTGAAGTGGGAGACCTCGTACCGGCTGATTCAAAAGTGTTGCAGGATATTAATGTTGAAATTGATGAATCAATGTTAACGGGGGAAAGTCTGCCGGCAAGGAAAACAAAAGACGATTTAATTTATGCGGGTACACAAGTTATTAATGGGCGTTTGCATGCAGAGGTTGTCGCAATTGGCATGAAAACCAGACTCGGGGATATCGCCACAATGATTCAGGAAAAAGAAGAAATTACACCGCTACAAAGAAGAATGGATCGTTTGGGTAAATTTTTGGCTATTATCGCCTTGAGTGCTTCTGTAATAATTTTGATTTTGGGTATTACCAGGGGGGCGACTGCAACCGAAATGCTAATAGTTGCATTGGCTTTAGCTGTGGCGGCAGTGCCGGAAGGACTCCCGCTTACAATGACTTTAGCTCTTTCTTTCGGTATGCATAAAATGGCAAAAAAGAAGGCAATTGTCCGCAGAATGATGGCGGTAGAGACGCTTGGTTCAACAACTGTAATTTGTACGGATAAAACAGGTACACTCACAGAAAATGAAATGACAGTACAAAAAATATTTATTGATAACGAGGAAATATTAGTTACGGGTGCAGGGTATAAACCGGTTGGAGAATTTAAAAAAGGTAATAAAAATGTAAAAAGCTTAAATAAATGGTCAGAATTATTTAAAGCTTGCACCCTTTGTAACAATGCGGATATTTATGAAGAAAAAAATAGATGGCTTCCAGTTGGTGACCCTACAGAAGTTTCACTTATGGTACTTGGTGCGAAAGCCGGATACATAAAAGAGGAATTGGATGAATCATATAAGCGTACCGAGGAAATTTTGTTTACTCCCGAAAGAAAAATGATGACAACAGTTAATAAAATAAAAAATGAATATTTGGTATATACAAAAGGAGCTCCGGAGGAAGTATTAAAACTTTGTACACATCAATTATTAAATGGGAAACACCATAAGCTTGATAAGGAAGATATAAAAACCATTCTTAAGAAAAATCAGGAATTTGCACAAAAAGGATTAAGAGTAATGGCCATTGCAACAAAATCTCATGGTTCCAAAAAAATACCATCAAAAGATATTGAAAAAGATCTCATGTTTTTGGGCCTTGTAGCTATGAAGGATCCCGCCAGACCGGAAGTAAAAGAAGCCCTGGAAGTATGTAAACAGGCTGGTATAAAAGTTGTAATGATAACTGGAGACAACGAACATACCGCAATTTCTATAGCAAGGCAAATAGGACTTGCCAATGGAAGAGTCAGAGCCATTACGGGGGGTACAATGGATAAATTAACTGACAAAGAACTTTTGGAAAGACTCAAAGAAACTCACATTTTTGCCCGTACTCAGCCTGAACATAAATTGAGAATAGTTAATTTGTTGAGAGGTCAGGGTGAAATTGTAGCAATGACAGGAGATGGTATTAACGATGCACCGGCACTTAAAAAAGCTGATATTGGAATAGCTATGGGGATAAAGGGAACCGATGTTTCAAAACAAGCTTCGGATATGATTCTTCAGGATGACAATTTTGTAACCATCGTTGAAGCGGTTAAAGAAGGTAGGAGAATTTATGAAAACATTGAAAAATTTTCTGCTTATTTAATTTCACGTAATTTTACGGAAGTAATTTTGATTTTTCTCGGCATTTTATTATTTGATTTCAAATTCTTGCCTCTTCTTGCATTACAAATTTTATTTATAAATGCATTTGATGAAGAAATGCCAGCAATTGGATTAGGGCTCGATCAGGCGCATGGAGATCTTATGCAGCGCCCGCCCCGCCCGCCTGACGAAAATATTTTAAATAAAGGAAATGCATTTATTGTTTTTTCAATTGCAGTTTTTAGCGCGTTGATATCTTTTATAATCTTCATAATGCACAATCCAATAGATAATATTGAAAAGGCAAGAACAATGGTTTTTGCAACAATAGTTTCAATGGTTATTGTGGGTACTTATAACTTCCGATCCCTTCGTGCGTCGATTGCATTAACGGGAGTATTTAATAATAAATTTTTATTATTTGCGGTGGTTTCAATTTTTGCAACTACTCTGTTCGTTATGTATTTTCCTGTAACACAGAAAATATTTGTTCTCAGTCCACTAAATTTTACCGACTGGATAATTTGTATAGGCGCTAGCCTACTTAACTTGGTCTACATGGAAATGATTAAATGGTTTAGGAGGAATTTTGAGAATAACAAGAGGCTGATTTCTTGACTTTAAAAATATTTCTTGTAAAATTCACTTCTGTGTAACTAATTTTGCCCTAATATGAAAAAACCAAAGGATGCACCATCTTTAGATCATGTTTTCATCGTTGACGTCTTTGATCCACGAGCACAAGAAATTGAAGCTTTGGCTCGCAAGCATTCTTCTTCAGTCAGAGTTTTCTCTATGGATTGCCAAGATTTTAGAGAAGTTTGTGGTGAGTTTGCAGATGCGTTGAGAGTCGAACTAGAACAACGAAGAAATGTAATGGTTTGTTTTGGTGCTGTTTCTGGTGTTAGAGGAGGTGTTGTTGAAGCGCTAAATCAAGTAGAGAAAGAGGCGGGAAGAGGAACGAGACGAGTAATTGTTAGCTGTCTTCATGGAAATACTATTAATAAAGGATTTAGAAAGAGAGGTATCCCTCGTGATGGAATTAGGCATGTTAGGTATGATGGAGATAATCCAAATAGGTGGATGAAAAAATTTGAGGATTTGTTTTAAGGAGATTTGAAATAGAAAATTATACATACCTAAAAAGGCTTGTCGAAGTCTTTTTTGGTGTGGCAGGCCCACCAGGATTTGAACCCGGACCAACGGTTTTGGAGACCGGTATGCTACCATTACACTATGGGCCTTTGCAACGATTTTACATTGTTGCTTTCATCTAAGCAAAACAAAAGACTGTTAATAATTTGTGCTTTTTCGTTATTTTTGCTTAAATAGAAAGGTAAAACTTAAATAAAAACATCATGAAAATTACAAAACTCTTCCGAGTTATTATGACTGCCCTCATAATCGCTTCTTTTTGCAGTGCTCCACTTTACGCTGCAACAAATATCGGTACAAGCATTTCAACCGATGACGATTTAACTGTTGATGGTGATGTCCAATTTACCACTGGTGCAGGCGCAGGTTTGGTTTTAACCTCAGATGCATTGGGTAATGCTACTTGGCAGGCAGTACCTGCCCCTGCGGAAACTGATCCTATTTATGGTGCAGCACCAGCTGCTGGCATTACGGCACCTGACATAGTTAATTGGGATACAGCATTTGGATGGGGCAATCATGCTGTTTCAGGTTATCTGCTTCTGGAAACTGATCCTCAAATAGGTGCTAATACCCTTAGCTATGTACCAAGGTGGAATGGTAGTGCATTGGTAACTGGTACTATTTATGACGATGGTGCTGCTATTGCTATTGGTCACGCAGCTCCGTCTGTTGAACTTGATGTTAACGGTGATTTGAGGATAAGGAATCTTATGAATTGTGACACGATTGATACAGATGCAAATGGTAATTTCAGCTGTGGAACTGATAATTCTGGCAGTGCAGATTTTTCCGATGGTGGTGAGGCGGGAGGAGCCAATAGAACACTTGGTAATACAGATACGTTTAATTTAGGATTTTTAACCGACAATCAAACTAGGCTATCAATTGAATCCGACGGAGATATAAAATATAATGCCCCGGCAACAGCTGGTTTTACATTTGATGGTACTACCACACGAACAGGTACAGCTCCTCTTATCTTTGTTGATGGAGTAATAGATACAACAGTTGCGGGAGATGATCTTTCTATAATTGATGTGGATGTAACTCGTGATGCGGGTGATACAGGTAGCCTATATGGTGTTGATGTGGAACTTACTTATAATAATTTAGGCGCTGGCGAAGATTTATATGGAGGTGTATTTAATGTTAACCTAAATAACGCTTTAGCAGATGGTACAATTATAGGAGTTTTGGGTAGTTCTATTGCTACCACTTCTGCAACTGGTGCATCAATTGGTGCAGCCAACTTTTCTGTTAATTCAGGCTCTGGATTTAGTGTTGGAACATATAGCATTGGTCGAGACGCTACATCTGCTTCTGCTTATACCGCAGGTGGTATTTTTGCAAGTGCCCAGGATATTAATTCTTCTGTTATGAGTGCTGGTGTAGCTGTAATGGGTGCTTCTACTGGTGGTGCTTCTGGTATTCCAACAGATTTTGGTCTTGCGGTAACTGATTATCAAGGAGATCCTACTTTTGGTGATGAAGGTTTTGTGGTTGGGGTTGGTGTACACCCGACAACTCTTACTACAGGCATTCTAATTCAACCACCTGCTGGTTCTACTTATACAACTGGTATTGATATTGATAACAGCCAGGGTGGAACTGTTACAACTGGCTTGCAGATAGATGGTGGAACTAATGCTATTGTTGCAAATTCAGGTGCTGTTTTGTTTAATGGAACAACAGGTGGCACTCCTACAAGCGGTGCTGGAACAAGGTTAATGTGGATACCCGCAAAATCAGCTTTTCGAGCTGGAGTGGTAAGTGGAACCGATTGGGATGATGGAAATGTTGGAAGTAATTCCTTTGCTGTTGGAGCTAATAACATTGCTTCTGGTCCAAACTCTTTTGCCATAGGGCCATGGGTACAGGCGAGTGGAACTGATTCATTTGCTATTGGATCAGGTGTTGATGCGGGAAATAAAATGGTAGTTGGTGTATCCAGTGTGGGCATTGGTCTCAATTCAACAGTTCCTACATTAGTTGTAACACCTGGTTCTGGGGCAGGAACAAATGGTGATGTGGGTATCGGGGTAGCAACTCCAGGTGCTCGATTCGAAGTTGAAGTGGATAATGCCGAAAATGAAATTGGATTATTGCTGGACATGGACGACAGCACCAATAATCCAAATGCTTTGGTTATCAACAATGCAGGTACAGGTTACTCCATGCTAATAGATGAAGGTGATACTGTTTTGGATGCGAATTTAGTGGTAGGCGGTTCTACAAGTAGAACTTCAACCATTGAAAATGGGAGTTTTGCACTTGGTGGAAACGATGCTTTCTTTGCAGGTGATGTTGGTATCGAGGACCATATTTATGTAGATGGAAATATTATTTTCCCAAATAGTCTTGCAATTGGTACACACGGACAAATTTTAGAGGTAGAACGAATTGAATTTACCGATATCAATGACCCAGGCAATGGGGTTAAGTTTATTGCTAACGGCGATGAACACTTTAATTTCTATTTTGGTGCAAGTACCGGTGGAACTTTTTCTTTCCGCGACAAAGATGTTGTACAACAGGGTGGGATTAAGGCAGATGGAAATAACACCTCCCCTTCTTTTGGTTTTGTAGATAAGGATTCATCATGGGTAATAAAAATGAAACACGATGATTACATTAGCTTTGCTGTTAACAATAGTGAAATAATGCGAGTTGAAGATGATGGTACCGTTGGTATTGGCACAACAACTCCAGGTGCCGAATTAGAAGTAGATGGTGGTATTAGATTAAATCCAGACGATGCATCAAAACCAACTTGTGATGCTAGTCATAGGGGTGAGTTGTGGTACACAGAGTCTGGAGCAGGTGTAACAGACACATTAGAAATTTGTGGAAAAGATGCAGGAGATGCATATGCCTGGAGAACGTTGTGGTAAAAAATTAACATTTTACCTATTTCAATTTTTCTTAAAAATATGAAAAAAATACTGTCAAAAATATCAATAATCGGTGTCGGGCTTCTGATAATCCCCCTAGTGGCTTACGCTATTAATGACGTTAATCTGACGGCTGATACCAATTTTGATTTGCTGACAGCTGACACAGCAGCCGCAACTACCATTGTTGGAGCAAATGGTGGGATTGTGACGAGTTTGGAGATTGAAACAAATTATATTGACGTTACTTTGGATGCCGGATCTGATATTACTTTTAATACGGATGGATCTGTGTTTTTTGACGTGACTCCTATGGCGGGTGGTAGTTGGGCTATCACTCCAACCTGCCCAACAACCACAGTGGAACTGTCTGCTCCAGTTAATGCTGTTTTGCGCGTGGAGGTAAATACAACCCCGACTGTTTGTCTTTGTGGAAATGGCACTTGTAATGCAGGTGAGTCACAAGCCAACTGCCCAGCGGACTGTTCAGATGATGGAGATGATGCAATTGGAGGTGGGGGTGGAGGTGGAGGTGGAGGTGGTGGTAGTTATAATGCACCACCTTCCGATTCTAATACCGAAACATCAAATATTGCTTCACAGATTTATGGAACAATAACAACTAGTCGCACTTATAGCCGGCCATTACAATTGGATGAAGGTATGATCACGGATAATTCAGCACAATTAACGGGAGATAGTGCTGAAGTTACCATTAAGCCAAACTCTGGTTCTACTATTTCAGCAACCATTCCGCCTAATACCACTGTGACTGGTTCAGAAGGTTGGGATGGGGAAATTAGCCCACCAATTGTTAAAAGTACAACAATAATTAGTGCTACCGGTGAACCTATTGAGGGTAGTGACACCGAGCTTGCTCGCGATGATGCAGATGTTGTTGTTAGGATAGGTTCTACAAATAATGTGCCTCTATTATTCTCTAACAATGTAATGATTGAAATTCCTGTTGATCTTGCTGATGGAACAATTGTCAGAGTGCTCTTTTCACAAGACGGATATACCTGGGAAGACTTTGGTACGGCAGTTGTTGTGGATGGAGCGCTGCAAGTTGCGACCGATCACTTTAGCTATTTTACAATTTCAAAATCTCTTGCGGCTATTTTGGGTAAGGGGCCTACAATGGGGATCACAACCACCGATTTTGAAGATATTACAGAACACTGGGCTCAAAGTTATATTGAAAGTATTTTCTACCAAGGCATTGTGAACGGTAAAACAGAGACCAGTTTTGCACCAAACGACAACATTACCCGTGCTGAACTTACCAAGATTGCTGTAAATGCATTCAATGTGCGGGCGAGATCAGCTGGTCATGTTAATTTGTTTTTAGATGTTCACGAATCAGATTGGTTTGACTCTTATATAATTGCTGCCCGTGAGAATGGTATTGTGGATGGGTATTACAATAATAAATTCTTCAAACCAGACAATTACATCAATCGTGCTGAAGCTTTAAAGATTTTACTTGAAGCTGCAGAGTTTGATGTATCAGATATTACTCCTGATTTCAGCGATGTAGCAATTGACAGCTGGTTTGCATCTTATGTGGGTTACGCGCAAAACAACGGAATTGTAGGAGGTTACAGTGATGGAACATTTGGGCCAGGCAACTATATAACTCGTGCTGAAGTCGCGAAAATTGTTGTGAAGATTATGGATATGCAATAGATTTTTGATTTAAGATTCATGATTGTTGATTTCCCATTGAATCACAAATCAAAATTCAAAAATTTTGCTATATCCCTAAAAACCCCGGCTCCTGAATACTCGGACGGGGTTTTTGTTTTGTATGTACCATGTGGCGCATACCACATGGGGGTTTTTTATTAGCTACCGCAGCCACAGCCATCGCAGCCACCGTTGTATCCGCAGCTACCATCACCGCAACCACAGTCGCCACCGCAACCGCCATTAAAATTAGTCATGATATTTGGAGTTAAATTTTAAATCTTGGTTGATTATATCATAATCTACATCCATCCAAACCTATTTTTACGCCTGCAGAATCTCTTTTGTATTTACCGAATTCTTGATGTTTGAGTGCAACTTCGCCAGGAAACACAGGTCCATCTTTACACACTCTTAAGCCTGTACCATCTATGCAACATTGCCCGCAAATTCCAAACCCGCATTTCATATAACGCTCCAAACTTACCTGACTTGGGGTATTGTAATCTTGAGCAAGCTGAGCAACTTTTACCATCATCATTTCTGGGCCGCAGGTGTATACGCAATCTACTCCGCCTTTTTCAAGTTCTTTTTCCAGGACATCTGTAACGAAACCTTTGTGACCTTTGCTTCCGTCATCCGTTGCGGCATGGATTTCGCATCCGAGATCTTTGAATTTCTTTTCAAAAAGCAGGTGGTCTTTTGTGCGGCCGCCGAGGAGCACTGTTGTTTTGACGCCAGCTTTTGTTGCGCTCTGCGCAAGGCTAAGCATTGGTGGCATTCCGCATCCACCACCGACCAATACGATATTTTTATAGCCTTCGTGAGTGAACGGATTTCCGTAAGGTCCGCGCATACCGAGCTTGTCGCCGACTTTAATTTGCTCATGAATTGCCTTTGTACAATCCCCTGCCAACGCGATACTCAAGTGGAATTGTGTGTCGGACTGCCAGCCAATGGACATTGGAACTTCATCAACACCAGGCATCCAAACCATTACAAATTGGCCTGGTTTAGCGCGTAATCCATGTTCAAAGACGTATGTTTTTAGATTGGGTGCATCTTCTATTATTTCTTTTACTTCTAATGTTAATACAGACATAATTTTTAATTATTAATTTTTAATTTTCGTGAGCGAGTCCTACGAGCTCAGAAATATCGGTAAATCCTTCCTCTTCCATATACTCGCGGATTTTGTCGACGATCATTGTAAAGCATTGCATGTCATTGGACATAATTGCAGAGCCAATGCCAAGTAGACTTCCGCCGGCCAGAATCATTTCAAGTGCAGCATTACCATTGACGACGCCACCAGTTGCGATTATTGGGATTTGTACTGCGCTGTAAACATCATAAACACATCGGACCGCTATTGGTTTTAAGGCTTGGCCAGACACACCACCAACCTTGTTGGCAAGAATTGGGCGGCGGAGTTTTGGATCGATAAGCATCCCCGGCCCCATTGTGTTAACAGCGGTAATTGCATCAGCTCCTTCCATTTCGGCATGCTTGGCAATCATGCCGATGTCGGGGACGTTAGGGGAAAGCTTTACGCTAATTGGTTTTTTAACGACTTTGCGAATTGCTTTTGTTGCTTCAGCTGTCATTAATGGATCGCAAGCTATTGGCCTTCCCATCTCATCATCCACATTTGGACAGGAGAAGTTGAGCTCGATCATGTCGACCGGGTAGGTATCCATAATTTCCGCAACTTCAACTAATTCTTTGAGGTTCTTCCCGCCAATACTGCCGATAATCGGGTTATCGGGGGCTGAATCTCGATATATTTCGAACTCGTGTTTTGCATTTTTAATGCCCTCTCCGCACAATCCGACTGCATTGATTAGCCCGCCAGGAAAAGCTACGACGGTTGGATTTGGGTGCCCAGGACGCTCATCCATGAAAATTGTTTTTGCCGTAACACCACCCGCTCCATTTTTAGCACAACTGGCTAAACTCGCTCCGGTTACACCTAAATAACCTGAGGCAACGACGGTTGGATTTGGAAATTTAATTCCGCAAAAGTCTACGCTTACATTCATTTGATTTTGTTTTAAGTTCAAATGAAGTATATCGAATCAAATTAAAAATTACGAATTAAAAATTACGAATTATACTAGTAAGATTACTATAAAACCTTGATTTTTTGGCTTAAAAATGCTATAATTATATGATAACAAACTCGGAATATGAATACCCGTCTGGATACATCAGCGGGGAAAGAAATTGTCACCCATTGGGATGGCAGGGATTTTTTGGGTCGACTGCAGATGATTATGGATAACAGAGAGCTGTTTTGGTCACTGGGGCTCATAACGCAAAGTGAACTTGAGATGGTAGCGGCGATGTCGGAATCCGGAATAGAATATGTTATCGACCGCGAAGATCAACCATTTTTCCAAAGTATTAATTTGAAAAAAGACATTGAAATGCAAAATCATAGAGATAAGTTGGAGACTGCCCTGAAGGCAGTTTTTTTGTAATTTATATTAAAAAATCCGTCCCGCTGAGCGGGACGGATTTTTGTTGTTTGACTCTAACACCCAAACATATTATAATTTGCCTCCTAATTTTAGGAATTTTGTCCTCTAACTTAAATATTATGGGAATTGTTGAGAAATTTAAAGAAGGTTATCAATTAACAGATGATGAACAAGGGTGCAGAGATTTTAATAGAGCATGGGATAGGGATTTTGGTGACTTTGGAGACAAGCGCCGATCTGCTATGAGAGGAACACGTGGAAAAGCAATGCGTGTTTTAAATGGCGTGCAAAATGCGGTACCTTTTCTTGAGCGGACTCGAGAACATACTGATCGATTTGGAGCTGGGTTTAAATTAACAGACGAAGAGTATGATCGCGTTCAGGCAAATAAGCGAAATAACATAATACTTGAGCAAAGAATTGATGGTAATTGGTCAGTCGGTAGCCGAAGGCATATTCCTGTTATGGAAGGTACGCGCAGCAGAATTACTCGTATTGCTGATGGTTTTGGAGCAATGCTAAATCCCGATACTATTGATAATAATATTGTGAGCGATGATCGTTAGGGCAATTGTCTGAACTGTGATTTATGTGATTAAATTGATTTTTATGATTTACGTAGAGACGTTGCATTGCAACGTCTCTACAGTGTTTATGTATATAAAAAAATCATGTCCATCAGTACAATCATAAGAAATCACAGTTCAGACAATTAAAGATTCGGTTTTTTAGCATGCCATTCAGTCGCCTTTTCAAATGCATGACCTACATGGAATAGGTTTTCTTCTTTATATTGGTTCGCAATAATCTGCATTCCGATAGGAAGACCATCTTTGCTGAATCCGCCTGGGATAGACATGGCGCATACGCCAGCGAGGTTAATTGGGACAGTTAGTACATCTGCCATGTACATGGCGAGTGGGTCGTCCGCTTTTTCACCGATTTTGAAAGCTGGGAATGGTGAGGTTGGGGTGATAAGTGCGTCGCATTTTGCAAAAGCATCTTCGAATTCTTTTTTCATTAAAGCGCGGACCTTAGCGGCTTTTAGGTAAAATGCATCGTAATATCCGGCGGAAAGAGCGTAAGTTCCTATCATAATTGCACGTTTTACTTCGTCTCCGAATCCTTCTTGGCGGGACTTCATGTAAATCTCTTCAAGTTCTTTTGCATCATCGGTGGTATGGCCATATTTGATTCCGTCGTAGCGGGCGAGGTTTGTGCTGGCCTCGGATTTTGCAAGGAGGTAGTAGGTTGGAATTGCGTATTTTGTGAGAGATAAGCTGATATCGATAACCTCTGCGCCTAGTTTTTTGAGGACATCGATGCCCTCATTGATTACATCAGCAGTTTCCTGTTCTACACCTTCTCCATAATATTCTTTTGGAATGCCGATGGTTACTCCTTTTAAATCCTCTTTTAGAAAATCGGTGTAATTTGGAACTGGGACATCAGGTGTTGTGGCATCTTTTTCGGATTTGCCGGCAATAGCTTTTAGGACGATGGCGGCATCTTCCACAGTTTTTGCAAAAGGACCGATTGTGTCAAAGGATGATCCATAAGACATTACGCCGTATCGAGGCACACGGCCATAAGTTACCTTCAGCCCAACGCAACTGCAGAGGGAAGCGGGCTGACGGATGCTGCCTCCGGTATCTGTTCCAATGCTAAATGCGCACTGATCGGCGGCAACACTTGCAGCTGGCCCGCCGGACGAACCGCCGGAAACGTATTCGGTGTTCCATGGATTTTTTGTAACACCGAAATAACTGTGCTCTGTACTACTACCATGGGTAAATTCATCGGTATTTGTTTTGCCAAGCAGAATAGCTCCGGCATCTAAAAGTCGATCATATACATGTGCGTTGTATGGGGGGACGAAATTTTCGAGAATTTTACTGCAGGCAGTTGTTTTAATTCCGGACGTACATACGACATCTTTTAAGTTCATTGGGATGCCAGAAAGAGGGCTTGAAAAATCACCAGCTTCATCGACTTTTTTGGCTTGCTCTAGGGCTAAATCCTTAGTGATGGTTATGTAGGAATGGAGTTTGTCATCCGTTTGATCGATGCGATCGAGGTATGCCTGAGTGAGCTCAGTTGCTGAGAACTTGCCTTCTTTTAACCCTTGATTTGTCTGTGCGATTGTTAAATCGATCATTAAAATACGGATTTTACTTTTATCATATGATCCTGAATATCCATTGGTGATTGCTCGAGTAATTTGTCGGTGAACTCGCAATCCTTTTGTTTGTCATCAAAAAATACGTCTTTTAATCCGGTGATCTGAGCGATTGGTTCTACGTTTGATGTATCCACTTCATCCAACATTTTTGCGTAACTCAGGATATCGGAAAGCTGATGACTGAATTTATCAACTTCTTTATCCGTTAATCCGAGGCGGGCGAGCTTGGCGATATGTCTTACGTCATCGTGGCTTAATTGCATAATCTTGTGGTAAATAACGTTAAAACTATATCTTAATTTTGAAAGCTTGAAAACTTGAAAAAATCAACCCTTGAGCTGGCTCCATGGCTTTGCCTGGAGTCAGGTCTGTCTGATTATCTGACTTGCTGACTCCACGTACAACATGGAGCCAGCAAGGGGTGTGATTTTTTTGGTGATGTTAATTTTCAAATTTTCAAAATTTTATGGGCTCAGGCGGGGGGAATCGAACCCAGGTTATAAAAGGACGTCCTGTTTATAACACCAACCCTCCGGTTAACTGCCGGCCGCTCATACCAACGAGCTACGCCTGAATGTGGCTCCTGGGGCAGGCTTCGAACCTACATGTTTCGTGTTAACAGCACGATGCTTTACCAGTTAAGCTACCCAGGAACAGAGCAAAAGGATAACCATTATTTGTTATTATGTCAATAACAGCATTATTCAATGATCACAAAATTATCTTTTATTTAAGCCAAAATAATGATATAATAAAAGTGTTGTCATATAGCTAACAACTTATGCAAATAGATACTTTTTTTTACAAATTTGGCCTAACTAATAATGAAAAAAATATATATCTTTTTCTTTTAGGAAATGGACCTGTTATTGCCAGCGTGATTGGAAAAAGAGCTAACATAAAACGCGTTACAGTATATGCGTCACTCGATAGTCTGGCTAAAAAAGGATTAGTAATTTCTTTTGAAAAAAATAAAGTTAATTATTTTGAAGCCGTTCATCCTGAAGAAATACTATCTATTTGCAAAGAACAAACTGAGGAAGCTTTAAACCTACAAAACGAAGCTAAAAAAGTTTTATCTGCCCTCAAACAAGTAGAAAAGAATAGGATTGCTCCAATAATAGAGGTGGGAGGTAAAATTAAATATTACCAAGGCCTGGATGCTGTAAAAAAATTAATTTACGAAACATTGGAGGAGGGGGCAAAAGAACAATTGTGTATTGGCTTAAATAGGTATCACACGCAGCATTTGTGGGATGAGTGGAAAAAATACACAAAAAGAAGAAAATCAGTTGGCATGAATGTGCGCAGCATTCAGCCAGATACAAAAGCTGCAAGAGCCTATAAAAAAAGAGATGAAAATGAATTACGCGTAACTCGTCTTGTGCCCGATAAAAAATTCCCTACCAAATGTGAACTAAATATAATTGGTGATATGATTGCATTATTCACTTCTCATGGAAACGAACCAAGTGGGGCAAAGATTTATAATAAAGATATGGCACAAGTTTTGAGAAGTTTGTTTGAACTAGCCTGGGAAAAATCTAAAGAATATGATGAAAAAATTACCAAAGGAGCTAAAAAATCTAAGTAAACTTGAAAATTTAACCCTTGCTGACTCCACGTACAACATGGAGCCAGCAAGGGTTAAATTTTCAAGTTTAACGTTAGTGATGCAATTTGTTATAATAGCTTCAAGATAAACATTAGACAGAATATGAGTAATATCAAAAATCTACATGACGTCAGCGCTATATACTTTTTTATTCTTGCATTTATTTATGTATTTGCAGCACTTGCTTTTCGTAATGGTTTTATGGTGGATATTGCGACTTTGGCTATGAGGATTTTGGATATGCCTTTTGCATTAGTAGCATTGATGTATGGAGGCAGTACTCTTTATATGCAAATTAGCGATGATGAAACGACTTCACCTTGGGCAATGGTAATTTTTGCAGTTTGTCTGATACTTTTTGGACTTGTTGTTTTCCTTAATTTTGCGTTTCCGTCACAGCTTTAACCTGCTTTGCGTGGACCTACTACGTGTAGACCTAGCCTAACGGCTGTGGACCTATTTCATGTGGCCCTGCTACGCGTGGTTTTTCATTATTCCACGTCGAAGACATGTCCACACTCAAAGAGTAGGTCCACGGAGCGATAGCGACAGGTCCACGCCGAAGGCAGAATTATTTAACCGGCTTGTAGTTCGGCGCATCTTTGATTACTTGTACATCGTGCGGGTGACTTTCTATTAAAGAAGCGGTGCTGATTTGAACGAATTTGGCCTTCTTCTGGAATGTTGGAATATCTTTTGCGCCTAAATATCCCATACCGGAACGAAGGCCGCCGACCATTTGGAAAATTTCGTGAGCCACTTCGCCTTTGTACATAATTTGTCCTTCAATTCCTTCAGGTACGTATTTGGCTTCTTCCTGCACATCAGCCTGGCCATAGCGTTCTTTTCCTCCGCCTGCCATTGCCCCAAGTGAACCCATGCCGCGATAGGATTTGTAGGTTTTTCCTTCGTGGTAAATCAGTTCACCAGGACTTTCTTTTGTTCCTGCAAAGAGAGAACCGAGCATTACGGTAGAAGCACCGGCAGCAATTGCCTTGGCCACATCACCGGAATATTTAACTCCTCCGTCTGCAATAACTGGAATACCAAGTTTTTTGGCTTCTTTGGCGCAATTTATAATTGCGGAAAATTGAGGAGCTCCAATACCGGTTACCACGCGAGTTGTACAAATGGAACCAGGGCCGATTCCAACTTTTACCGCATCTGCGCCAGCTTTTGCTAAAGCTTGAACTGCCTCAACTGTTGCGATATTCCCACCGATTACATCAATTTTTTTATAGTTCTTTTTAATGTATTTGACCGTATCGATTACTCCTTTTGAGTGGCCATGGGCAGTGTCTACAACAAGGACATCTACGCCGGCATTTATTAATTTTTCTACGCGCTCTTCCATATTTTTAGCAGGACCTACAGCAGCTCCAACGCGTAATCTTTTATCGGTATCTTTAGTCGCATCCGGATAAAGTTTGTTCTTTTCAATGTCGCGGCGGGTAACAAGTGCCCGTAATTTCATTTCCTTTTTATTATTAACAATAACCAGCTTACTGTGTTTACTTTCTTCCAGAATATCGTTAGCTTCTGAAAGTGTTATGCCCTCATAGGCAATAAGAAGCTTATCTGCTTTAGTCATACGATCTTCAACTTTGAGGTTCGCATGTTTATGTATAAAGTAATCATTTGCTGTTATTAAACCAACTAACTTACCATCCGATTTCCCGCTATCTGTAACGGGGACTGCTTTGTAGCCATATTTTTTACGGATTTGATAAATATCTTCAATCAAATCATTTGGTTTAGCGCAGATCGGATGTTTAATAAAACCATTTTCAAAACGCTTAACACGATTTACTTCTTCGGCTTGTGCATCTGGTGTTAGGTTTTTATGGATTATCCCAATCCCGCCATATAAAGCCATTTTAATGGCGAGTTCGTGTTCGGTAACCGTATCCATAGCTGCACTTACCAATGGAATGTTTAATTTAATTCGCTTGGTTAGTTTAGTCTTGGTATCCACATTTTTTGGGAGTATTTCAGAATACTGTGGAAGGAGGAGAACATCATCATATGTTAAATAAAATGGAATATCCGCCATGAGCTTAAAATTAAATAAATATTAAAAATTATTTTACCGGAATTTTGATGAAAGTCAATAGAATTTGTGATTTTGTATAGATTTCACAACAAAAAAAGGAGCCCCTTCCAGACTCCTTTTTCTTCCAAATGGTTAAACTAGTGATTATTTCCTTCTTCGACTTGCGAATAGTAATCCTCCTATAGCAGACGGAATAAGCAGAAGCAATGCTCCTGGACCAGTAGCTGCTAAAACACTAACGGTTGCCAGCAAATCTTCTTCTGACTCAGATTCAGCAACTGCCTGCCCAGATTCTGTTTCAGGTGGAGTTTCAAATGTTGGTACATATGGTGCTTCACTTTCGGCAGACTCAGTGTCTTCGACTGATTCGGCTTCAGTTTCTTCATCTCCTGTATAATAATCGATAATTTGATCGATAATTGATTCACTTTCAGCTGGTTCTTCTGTAGCTGGTTCTTCTGTAGCTGGTTCTTCGACCTCTTCTTCGACCTCTTCTTCGACTGGTTCTTCTGCTGGTTCTTCTGCTGGTTCTTCTATAGGATTCAGCATGTCTTCTTCAGTTTCGTAGTAGGTAATATTAAATGTAGTAATTCCACCCGCAACAACGCTTTGTGGGTTTTCAGTTGTGATTTGATAAACATCGTAAAAATCGTAGATTCCTGTTGCCTTGCGAGCTTCCAGATAATAAGAACCTGGGTCTACCTGGAATGTTTCTCCGCTTAAACCGTTGCGAATAACAGAACCGTTGATTGTTCCACCTTGGTGCAAATACCAATTACCGGTAATCGCTTCACCTTCTTGGTTTCTTGTATTAATTGTAATGGTTCCAAGACTTGGATCCTCTTCCGCAAAGGTTACAAACGGAATAAAGGACAGAATGAATAGTGATAAAAATGCTATTGAAGCTTTTTTGAATAGTGACATGTTAGTTAAAATTATTGATTAAGGTTGTTAATGTTATAGATTTTGGATTTTTTGTCAAATGAAAATTTCACATATGTGCGTTCCCCTCACTCATTCCTATTAGGGGTAAGAGGGAAAGGTATAAAGGGGAGAAAAGAATTAATAATAAGAAAAGAAATTCACTAATTTATTAAACGCCTTTTCTTTTTTATCTCCATAATATTCAGTGGCTTCTTCATTGGTTTTTCCTAAACCACGTATGTTATCTATAAAATCTTGCCACTTGGCGCCCGTGATTGAGAAAGCTTCTTCCAGTTGTTTATAAAAAGAATATTCTCCATACAAAATAATTTGAGAAATCATTATGTTATCGGTGACAATCATATTATCGCTATCCTGATTGTCTTTCAGCATTTCCACTATAGTAGCCATTGCAACAGCATTTTGAGCCATTTCCCATTGATCAGAAATGTGGACTATTGTGTTGTATGTCATTGCAATCCAGCCTAATCCAGGTGAAGATAATCCCATTTTTTTTGCATATAGTTCTGCTAAAGTTATTCCTAAATTCAGAGATGAACTAACTATCTCATCCATATTGCTGTTTACAGCCACAGCAAATGCACCCATTTTTGATGATTGAGAAGCTAAAATATTTGTCTGTGCATGACCAATTGCATTTCTTAAGGCGTAATCAAGATTACTGCTTCCTATTAAATAAAGATTTTCTTTAATTGCATAAAATCTCTCTTCGGCAAGATCGTTAGAAAGTGCATTTAGCAGTAATGCACCAGTAACTGCTTCTGTTAATTCAACTGTTGCAGTAATGTCTGCCAACGCCATGGTTAAGGCGGCAAATGCAGGGTTCTTTTTTGCTTTATTAAGATCTCTACCAATGCTTGCCAATTTATTTTTGGCGTCAGCTGCAAGAGTTCCTCCTGCAACGTATTTTTTATTTATTGAATCTGCACCATTATCAATTAAATCCATTACCAGTTGTATATCCTCTCCTGCAACTCCTATTTCATTTAATGAGTTTTGAAAATCAAGGATGTTGTTTTCAGTTAATTCAGGCTGCAAAGAAATTTCTCTGATTGCTATTTCGTATGCTTCTGTTCTGCGGTCTCCATAATACAACGTATCAAACATTCCAAGAAAACCACCTACCATTCCATACAATTGACCACTGGCTTTATCGTTATCTAGGGACAGGGGTAAATATAAAGTAACCCATTTCCCCTTTTCATCTTTTATTCTATGCGGGATTAGATCTTTTTCTAATTTCAGGCTTTCGTCTTTTTCCTGATCAATTAAATTCGAAATACAACTATTTAGACCAGTACCACTATTAATTGCTTCTGCTCCAACACTTATGATGTATTTAAAAATTGCAACGGCTACCTCTTTACGAGTTAAATCTTTATAAGGTAAAAAGTTTTCACTACGTTTAGGAAATAGCTTGTATTTTTGAGCTATTCCAGCGTATGAATAAAACCACGAATTACTAAAAACATCACTATAGGTATTTGTGAGATTTTGGTTTATATCGTTACATGCTACAGTGAGCATTTTTACAAATTCCGCTGTACTAACAGGCTGTTCAGGTTTAAATGTGCCATCAAAATATCCATTAACCATGCCTTTGTCGGCTGCTCTGATTATGTATTTTGTGTACCACTTTCCATCTTCCACATCGCTAAATCTTCCATCATTTTCTAATTCATCTATTTCTCCATAACGAGCAAGTACTAAGTATTTAACTGCTTCAGCGCGTGTGATTAATCTGCCACCTTTAAATTCACCATCGGAGTAGCCTGTGATTATTCCTTTGTAATAAAGTTCTGCTGCAGCTACCCCCTCTATAGTGTTCATGCTCATGTCGGAGAATGGACTTTTGATATCCACATCTTTTATGTCTATCAATTTATCTGCAATTTTAATGTGGTCATCATCTACTACATCTATTACTTGGATTTCTTGATCTTCTGAGTCTTCATCTTCGTCTATATTTATTACTATGATATCGTCGGGATCAGTATCTATATCTACTATTTTGATTTCGTGGTCTTCTGTTTCTTCAGGAGATGATTCTATTAACCTGATATCATCAAAATAAGCGTATATATCTACACCGCTCCATGAATTACTCATGAATATTATTTGCTGAACATCACCTCCCGACATTCGGTCATACCCAATCCCATGATCATTTCCATTGATTGATAATCGAAATTGATTTCCCTCTGAATCCCATTTAATTAAAAACTTATTCCATTGATCAAAGCCGATCGATGCGGGAATCGGGAAATCATGATACTCATCTTCATGATAATATCTTACGGCACCTGTTTCAGAATCAATATTTATGAAAAATTGATAATTTGGGTATTTGTGCCAGGAGCTTTCATCGGTAAGCCCTATCGCCACGCCACTCGTATTACCCGATGGAATGTAAGACCAAAATTCTAATTGTCCGTTCGGCAATGGTGAAAATATTTTATAAGATTCGGCCATATCTCCGCCATTTCTGGTGTCGTTCACTTTAATGGAGTAATTGCCACTATAAGAATATTCTGTCGACAAAGTAGAATTGTCTCGTGTTCCCCATCCATCTAATGTCCCATCATCGAAATAACTAAAAAATATTTCATCATTTGCTAGATCTTCAATGGCAATAATTTCCTCTTCATCTTCTTCAATCTCTTCCTCAGCTTGAAGACTTGCATTAGCATCAAAAACAACATTGTCATCATCGTCTGTACATTTTTCATCCCAACGGTCCCAAGTACTACCTTGTGGACAACATGCATGATCAAAATAAGATGGTGAATTAAAATTTGAACAATTGCCTGATGAACATTGGTCATTGGAATAGCAGAATGCCCCATTCGAAAGTCCCGTTTCATATGCTGCAACACAATCTTGTCCATAAAACGTACATCCTATGCTTGCACATTCATCGGGAGAACAGCTGCCGTCTTTGTAACAGGTTGCTCCGCATTGGATATCCTCGTCTGATCGAATGTCTGAAATGGAAGCAGTGGCGGAGGCGTTAGAAAAATTTATCAGGAATACCAAAAAAAGGCACGCAATTATGCCTAGCGCTCTTGAAAGTAATTTATTCATACTGTGATGATTAAAAAATATTGGAAAGGGAGGAGGGTTATATTAGTCCTTTTGTGATTTTTGTCAAATACAAATTTACTATCACGGTTAAATTAGACCCCCAGCACCTATTTATGCTACAATACCCCTTGCTCTTTAAATGAATTTTATGGCTAGCCCACTTAAGATTATTGGGGAAATGTGGCATTTAAGAAAAGTCCGTGCAGCAATAATTATAGTTGCTTTTTTGGGGTTATTTATTAGTGGCTATAATGCTATATCTTCCCCTTATATAGAGGGGGCGGACAGCGCTGATGCTGCTTATAAAGTAAGTTTTAATGCGCCTTTCACTCTGCATTTTAACCAGAGAATGAACAAGAAGAGCGTGGAGGAAGCCTTTCAAATTTACCCAAAGCTTTCCGGGGATTTTGTTTGGCCTGATGGAAAAACTTTGGAATATCACCCTAGTGGATCATTAAGTATTGATGATGATTACCGCATAGTTATTGGAGCTGAAGCAAATAGCTTTTTCCAAAAATCATTAGGAGTTGATGTAACACTCAATTTTACTGTAACAGGGCCACCATATGTTCAGTTTGTTGCACCTGGGCCAATTTTAGACTCGGTTGATGTGCCAGTGGTGGCTCAAGATCAGATTATTACGGTTATGTTTGATAGGCCAATAGAATGGCCAGACGTTAATATACATGAAGGTGCGCTTTTACAAATCAGCCCGCCTGTAAAAGGAGAGTATAGGATTTTAGGTTTGAGTACTTTTCAGTTTATTCCGGATGAACTGCCAATGAATACGCATTTTATATTAACCGTTCCGGCTGGTGTGCCAGCACGTGATGGTGGTAAGACTGAGGAAGATAAGACATGGGAAATGGAAACGCCTGCATTACGGGTGCTTGATAGTTCACCACAAGTTATGGAGGAAAATGTTGGTATTAATACTTCTATTACGCTGTATTTTAACCAACCTGTTGATCTTGAAAAAATTAAACCTAGCAACAATGCCTTGCTCTACCCCTCTAATGATTTAGATGCGGGAGCGAATCCTCAATACGATGGATTTTTTAATACGGAAGTAACGTATGGAAAAAATGATGAAGGTAAAACCGATAAAACCATTTTAGTTTTTGAACCGACATTCCCTTATCTATATGACATGGAATATAAGTTTGTGCTGAAATCTGGACTCCCTGCTGAAAAGGGTAATTTAGGATCGAAGAAGGATTTTGAACTTTATTTTAAAACATCATCTGAGCCGGGTATTGAGAATATTGAGCCGCCGACTGTTGATCAGCAAAATATAGTTATTACATTTAATACGCCGATGACGGCGGAAAGTATTTTGGAGAATTTGTCGATATCACCAGAAGTCGGTATTCCGGCAGTAATGATGACTAATAATAATTATAAGGTTGAGATAAATTATAATCTTCAGCCTGATACGGAATATATATTTGAATTAAAGGACGCTCTAAAAGACGCTGCAGGAAATGAGCTTAAGAGCGGCGAAATTATAACATTTACCACATCTGCTTTGGAATCTGAATTTTATTGGGAATCCGGCAGCAACTTAGGAACTTTTATGCAGGGTGTTGATCCTGAATTTATTGTGAAACATCAAAATATCAGTGAATTAAACCTGGAACTTTGTCAAGTTACCGAAAGAAATTTCTTTAATGCAAATGAAAATAATTCCTGGGAAGGTTACAATTGTTATGATCAGCCTCTGTCTTTAAGGGTGCAGGATGCCGGAAGTACTTTGCTTAATGTGGCTGCCTTGTTTAAGCGTGATCTGGGGAATGGTATTTATTATCTATCGGTTGAGGCAGATGATTTAAAAATTTATAAGGTATTTTTTGTTACAGATACAACACTTGTTCTAAAAAAATCCGGAAACAGCATGCTTGTTTGGGCGACAGATAGCATGAGCGGTGAACCTGTTTCCCGTATGGAGTTATTTGTTTATGGTTATGATGGAGAAGAATTAAGTCGCGGTGTCACCGATGGAGATGGTGTTTATAAAATCACACGTGATCTTGGAGAGGGTGTTTATGTTACCGGAAAAAAGAATATAGATGGGGAAAATCGCTGGGCGCTTATTAGTGAATACTGGCTTACCGGAACAGATTATCCCAGTAGTTCTGAATGGTTTAATTCAGGACAACAGCGTGTATATTTGATGTCAGACAGAAACACGCTCCATGCCGGCGAGGATTTTAATGTTCAGGGAATTTTCCGGACGGATTATGATGCAATGTTAACAATTCCTGAGGCAGAGAAGCAGGTTATTTTTAAACTGGAGGATGATGATCAAAATGTGCTAATAGATGAAACAATTTTTTTAAGGCGCAATGGATCGTTTGATGCCGTGCTTTCTCTTCCTTCCAATATTTCTTCGGGGACTTATCAGCTAAAAGTATATAATCAATCTGGCGAGCTAATTCCTGCAAATAATAAATATATTGTCGTTGCGGAGGAGGATTTGCCCTTTGAAATGAATTGGATAAATCCGACATATGATTATTATACGGATGACATAATCCTTTTTGACCTTGAAGCTTTTTATGATCTTGGGATTCCTGCTGCAAGCTTAAGGGGTCAATGGAAGCTTTATAAAAAACCTTATTATTACAGTAATCATATAGAAGGGGCTTTTTATTCTTTTGGGGATTTGCCGCATCTTCTTTGCTCAAAAGGAGCATGTAATTCAAATGAAAATTTGGTAAATGAAGGTGAATTTCGATTTGATCAAAATGGTTTAGCGCAAATTGTGCTTACGGATAATGAAGGAAGTTCATTGGAGGAAGGTTATGAATATCGCTTAGTGGCAGCTGCGCAAAATATTGATGGCCGGGAAATTTCCAAAACACTTAGTTTTAAAGTTTACCCCGGGAAATTCTATATAGGTTTAAGTGCGAAGCATTATTTGCTTAACCCAACAGATGATATTAATGTAAGTATTATTACTTCCGATATCCAAAATAATTTTATTGATGGTGAGGAGGTTGAGTTGGCATTGGTTCAGATGTCGGGTGATAAAGAGAAGAAAATTTGGTATAGCAAGGTTGTAGATGTGAGCACCCAACCGACTGTAATTTCAATTCCGATAACTTCAAAAATGCCAAGTGGAGTTTATAAGCTAAGGGCTGAGGGCAGTGATGATGAAGGCAATGAAGTTTTTGCCGAATTGGAGTGTTATGTAATCGATGACGAAGAAAATCAGGTTGCCGATAGCTTAACTTTACTTTTTGATCAGCCGGAATATTTTGTTGGCGGTAAGGCTCACTTAAAAATTAATGCCCCTTACGCAACATCTGAAAATCCAATGACTGCATTGATTGCCTATCAGCGTGGGGAAATTATAGGATATCAAGTGGTTACCTTGGAATCTACATTAACTTCAGTTGATATACCTATTGCTGATGCCATGGTGCCTAATATATATGTCACCGCCATGGTGATTAAGCAAAACGAAGATATTGATTCCTTTTTAGAAGGCCAGGAATTAAGGCGTGCTGAAACTGAATATATAAAAACGGAACTTGAAATATTGTTATTGGAGGAAGAATTACAATCGCTATTGAATCAGGGGGATGGAAATGAAGATGAGATTAGCCGCCTGCAAGAAGAAATAGAATCTTTGAAAAATCAAATTCCTGAAGACTTGGAAATCAGCGGGAATGCTGATTTAAATTCTATAGATCCAACAATTGAAGAAATTAGTGCCAATATTCTTGTAAGTAATCCAGACCAGGAAATAAATGTAAATATTACGGTTTCCCCCCAGGAACCACAACCCGGCGAAGATGTAACGATTAATTTCTATAGTTATGACTATCAAAATCGGCCTATAGCTTCTGTTGTTACACTTAATATTTTTGATAATCAGTATGAAGAAAATTATTTAGATCCTTTGCCGCTGGATTTTTTCTATAAGCCACGTAATTCACAAATTTCCACTTCCTCTAACGCTACTTTGCCAAAGTCATATTTAATAGATGGCAATACCTCTTCATCATTTAGCAGTTCACCTGCCCTATTAAATGAAATTCAATCTTCTGCATACTTTAACCCAGTAGTTCTGACCGATGAAAGCGGAAATGGAGAAGTTACTTTTACACTTCCGGATAAAAACATCACATGGCAAGTGGATGCAGTTGTCACAAGTGATGCAAAGAAGTTTGGTTATTCAAGATCTGATATCGCAGTAAAAAAGCGTTTGGAAATAAAACCAATTACACCTGCTTTTGTAATCCCTGGTGATCAAATTGTAATTGGCGCACAAATTCAAAATCTTTCGAATGAAAAAGTGGAAACCAGTATTGAGCTATTGGTGGATGATATTGAGCTGAGCGGAAATAATAAAAAGAATATTTCAATTGAATCCGGAGAAGTGATTACGGTAGATTGGAACGTCGAAATTGGTCCTTTTGCAGAAGATGAAATGCTTAAAATTGCACTCAGGTCCAGTGGAGATTACGTTGAAACCAAGGTTCCAATTAAATATCCACAAATTTTTGAAACGCTTGGCGGCATGGGGCAAGTGGAAGACGAATGGAATGGAAAAATGAGAATCCTGCAGGAGATTATAGAAAACAAAGGTGGTTTAAATGTCTCCATCAGCGCTATACCAATTAATATAATAGAGAAATATATCGATGAGATTCAGGGATATTCTTTTTCTTCTGTTGAACTTTTGGCGAGCAATTTGATAGCTGAAGCAAGTGATGCCAAAATCCAGGAGCTGCTCAGTAAACAGAGAGCGGATGGAGGTTATGCTTTTTGGGATGGGTCGGATGAAAGCAGTCCCTGGTTAACTGCATATGTACTTTTTGCTCTAAATTTCGCTGATGCAGGACCACAACAGGCAAGCATTCAGTATCTTTGGGACGAGTTATCAGACGAAAATTTACCTATTGCAGATCGTTTATTTATTTTGTGGGTATTAAGTGAAGTTGGTCAATATAATACGAGTGCAACCCTGGAAGCTTTTCAAAACAGGGATCAAAGCTCTCTATCCGGGATTGGTTTTTTGCTTATGAATATCGATAACTTAGTAAATGCAGGACAAAAAAGCGCCTTTCCGTATTTGGAAAGATTGCAGGGTGAGCTGGTATCGGAAAAAATTATTGAAGATGATAGTTTTATATATTTTGAAGATGAAAAGGGAAATGGGCTCGATACCAATATTCGTAGCACTGCAATAGTGCTTCTTGCTCTAACAAGGCTATCGGGCGAGAATTTACTAATTCCACCTATGGTCAATTATCTAATATCATTAACTTCTGACCGATATAACTCGCAAGAGGCTGTATGGAAAATACTGGCTTTATCCGAATTTATTGATCGTGGAATATTAAATCCAAATTTCATAACACAGGTTGATATTAATGGAGAAACTGTAATCGATACTTCAGTTACATCTGATAATTTTAAAGAAATTTATAGTTATAATCTCTCTCTTAACGCATTAAAAGAGAATGAAATTAATGAAGTAAATATTTCCAAAGACGGTGCTGGCAATCTTTATTATATTGCGGAGCTCACGTACTATTTGCCAAATGAGAAAATATTGCCAGCTGAAGAAGGTGCCAGTATTATCCGCACTTTTTATTCAGCTGAAGACGGCAGCAAGGTTACAGAAATGAATGCAGGTAATTTGTATTATGGAAAATTGCATTTAATTGTTCCGGAAGATATGAGCTATGTTGTTGTTGAGGACAATTTGCCAGCAGGGATTAAAGCTCTTGCGTTTAGCCCCGAGCTCACGGATGAATCCAGACAATATCAAATTGAAGATCTGGCGGACAGGTATGGTTTCACCTGGATAAATAATCCTCTTTGGTATTTTGATGAGAATGTAATTGAGGATGATCGCCTGCTTCTTTATGCAGAATACTTACCAGCTGGTGTTTATGAAATTGATTATTTACTGCAAGCTGGGATACCAGGAAAATATAACCATTTACCTGCTTCTATTAGACAAATGTATAATCCAGAGGTCTATGGTAGAACTGGTGGAGGGTGGATGGAGATACGATAATTTTCAATTTTCTCCGCCTAAGGCGGATCAATTTTCATTTAGAGGAAATATATTCCCGATGGAGCCCCGCTAAGGCGGGAGTCGACGGCTTTCAGCTGATAAAATCTTGATTTTTTTATCTCATAATATTGCTTTATGAGCTTTTTTGTGGTATAATATAATGATTATTTTATACCATAGAAATGGTTCAACCGCTTAATACACCACAGTCAGGTCCATCCTCAGTACCAAAGCCAAGTCATCCTTTTGCTCCATTTGTTGGGGCTTATAGGGGACAGGTTGGTGGGGTGCTGAATATGCCACAGCCAAGGCCATTGTACACTCCGACAAAAAGATCGCCTATATTACGACCAATACGCAAGCAACCAATGATTTGTGATGGTAAAAATGCAAGTTCATTAAAAGAATCTATTGAGCTTTTTTATACGGAAAGTGGCGACAGAATTGCAGTTGCTACGGATAAAGGGATTGGATATAAAAATCATAATCAGGATAGAGTTTTGGTTATTCCTGCACAAAATGTACTTGCTGTTGTTGATGGTATTGGAGGGAAGGATGATGGGGATAAAGCGGCTCAGATATTCGCAGAAGAAGTTCAAAATTCACCTCAGGATTTTCAAAATGCTACTCTGGATACATCTATTAGATTATTACAAGAAGGCTTAGATAATGCTGGCACTTGTTTTGTTGGTAATAGGGTTGTTGTTGAAAATGGAGAAAAATTTTTAGAAGTAACTCAGGCTGGTGATGTAAAAACCATAGTATTTGATGAACATGGCAATGTTATATTTGAATCAAAAGATGAATCTCTTGTACAGGAAAAAGTGAACCGGGGCGAAATAACCCCTGATGAAGCTTTATATAATAAAAAAAGGAATATTGTTACACATCAAATCAGTGCTGATAGCAGTATAATAACAACATATCCCCGAATTCCTTTAAAAAAAGGTTATCGGGTTGTTAGTTATACCGATGGTATAGGTGACAACTTTACCCCAAGTGAAATCTGGCATTTAATTAAAGGTAAATCGGCAGAAGAAGCTATTGCGTTAATTTCTGATGCTTCGGATGTGAGAATGAGGGGGAAAGACTTAATTATTGATAAAACAGATAAAAAAGGTGGCAGGGAAAAATTAGGCAGATATGTGGATGGTTATTTATCCAAGCCAAAAAGGGATAATCGTGGAATTGGAATAATTGATGTGAATTAGTTATTATGAGATTGCCTGACGGTCTTCAGCTTTTATCTGAAGGGCCGGGGAGTTTTCGGCGAATGCGGCTAAGGAGTCTGTCGCGGAGACCTTCTTGCCCACCTGAGGTGAGTTTTTTTTCTTTTTCTTCTTTCTCTACCTCATCAATCCAACGCAAAATGCTGGCTAATGCCCAAACTCTTTTTCTGAAGTTTTTTGTTGATTCTGCCAAACTTTCCGTCACTCTTGCAGCCGCAAAAAGAATAAATTTGTCTTCCATGGGGATGTCTGCCCGTGCTAAAGTCCCTAAAACAATGCGCAAAAAGCCGTGTCTGGATCTCTCTATGATCTGCTCAGCTTGCTCAAGATAATCCGTTTTATCTATATCTCCTTTTGAGAGATCAGCTGGTGGGAGGTGGCTAAGGGCATTGGTTGTCATTGCTTGTCGGGGATAATTTGGATGGCTATGTTAGCATTAGTTTATCCAATTTGGCAAATTAATTTTTTCTTTCTTCGTTTTTCTTTTTATTTAATTTTTCTTTTGCCCTTCTTTCTTTTCCCGCAAACCCCAGAATGAGGGGGGCGTATGCGCGTGAAAAAATTTGACAATCTACAAATCCTTGATAAAGTGAAGTGCCTTTATAACTTAATTTATTTATTATGGGTGATCCAGAAGGGCTAAGAACAGAAATCGTTGTACAGGACTTTGATATGGACATGGTAAGAGAACTAGAAGCGCAAGGCATTACTGATGTATCTAGCGTTCCTATAGATAGGGGGAGAAGTACAAAAATAGTCGCTAATTGTACAAGAAGCTCTCTTACAAGTGCACTTATGGAGGTAGGCTGTACAATAATTTTAGAACAAGAGTAATTTTAAAATTTAATTACTAATCCCGAAGTTTATTGCCCTCGGTGTTTTTGTGATCATTTTTGCCTCTTGACACAAAGACGTTTTTTTACTACAATCAACAACCTTATATTTTACCCTCCTAAAATATGCCTGAAATACTGCACGATGCAGATGAAATTAGAGTAGGATTATACCTAGATCAAATTGAAGGAATGGGGATTAGAGGCATGAGAAGGCAAATAGCCAGGTTATTTACTGATGTCCAGGTTACGACAAGCAATCATACTGAACTTGTTTTTACTGGTAATGGTAATTTAAATGTTTGTACTGCAACTAACAGAGGCATAGTAATAATGACTCCAACCAAAGAGAGTGTTTCTGCTTCATTTGATATGACCAGAGAGGTGATAGTTGATGGTAGACAAATATGGATCAGTCAAAATGAAGACGGAAAAAGTGTTCCTTATGAAGGGGAAGCACCTCCACTGATAGAATATGATGAAGATGAGGAAACTTGTACTGCTGAGCAAGGCTCAGGAGCAGTGTCTTTTCATGGAGAATCATTGTTAAGTAAGCGTTTTTGTCAGTGTTACCCTGTTGTATTACAAAAATCGGAATCATTTCCGGCTGCGCTGTTGCATATTGATAGCATCCAATTGAATTCGAGGGAATTAAGTGCCATAGAAATGTTACAACAAAGAGAGATTGGAGATCCGACTACCGCCAGAATAATTAAGGGATTTTGTAGTGAAAATGCAGCAGCAAAAGTGATAAAAGGGCAATTGGAGAGAATGGGCATAGAAGTTTTGGATGATATACAGGTAGACACTGAATATAACGAATGGGATGTTATTTACAGGCCTACCTCCCGCGTGATATTGGTGAATTTGAGAGGTGATAA
>JAHJBZ010000053.1 GCA_018813295.1 Patescibacteria group bacterium
ATTCCTATTATTTTTATTTCTTCATCTGTAATCATATATCTCACTTTCCGCACATTTAAAAACAGCGAAATCGTGATTTATCTAATTCATTCAGTTTGACCAATATTGCTTTTCAGATATATTTAAAAGTTTTAAAATAGTTAATTGAATTTGATTTAGAGAATCAGCAAATTTCTGGCTTAAATTATTGTTGTCATAAAGTAAATATGTCGATACATCACAAAATCTATCGAAAATTTTTGCCGTTGTTGGATGATAAGAAAGCCTATGTTCAGGATAAAGCGCTAATTTGTCAATTGCATTTTTTTTCATATTCATACGTACTTCTCGTTCAATGACAGCCTGAATCATTAACGCGATAAAAAACAGGAACATCATCGCTTCTACGCGCTCAATATTTTTGAACAACAACGGCGCCGCATTATGGATACTTTTAAATTGAGTAAATCTCTTTTCCAGGCGCGGCTGGTATTTATATGCTGCTAATGCCGATTTAACGTCAATATTTTTATCAGTACACAACAGCGGAAAAATACCATCAACATTTTTCTCTTGAGATAGTGCGCGTTTATTTTGATGCCAGCAAAGGGTAAAATGATTCTCAATTACTGTTTGATATTTAGTGTTCGGACCAGGCCTGCCTCTTCCTGCCTGAACTTGATATTTTATCTCTTGTTGGTGTATTGTTATGTTGTAAAAAGATGTTACCTTGTATTTGTTCAAAATGTTATTAACTGTTTGAGTAATCGCATTTTTACTTTTAAGGTTTCTTTTGTTTAATTTCAAACTCAACTCTTGCAAAGCTTTTTCTGCTTGTTGTAAAAAAACTTGTCGGCGATAAAAATCCTGGGCTTTCTTTTGACTCGAATGAATCCAAAAAATCGTATAAGATCGCTTTTGGGTTTTATAGGTTCCTTCAAGAAAAGAAAAAGTATCGTACTTATTTCCATGAGTAGTTAGTCTACGGCGCATAATGATTTTTTTCTTTTTTGCTTTTCTGCGAAGTTCATCCTTAAACTGTTGAACTTCGCTCCAGGTCTCAGGAATAATGGTGAGTGCCTTCCCATTCTGGGAAACAATATAAGATAACTGTTTATCGGTGCAGACTTTGCAATCGGCAACATAAAGAAAGTCTTTTTTACCTATGATATTTGTTAGTGTGTTCCATGTGTCAATATGAGTGGTATCATCAGTTGTGTTACCAGGATATGTTTTATAATGAATGGGAACAAAACCGTCTGCTGAAACTGTCAGACAATAAACTAATTGTTTTAGATCAGGTCGGTGATCTTTACTGTTTCCTCTTTTAAGTTCCAGACCGCTACTGGTTTTCCCTGGAATTTTACCGAATGCTTTCACAGTAGTAGAATCATTATGAAGTTGATCTAATTTGAGATTAATCGTTTTTATTGTATTAACGACAATTTCGGTCATTAATGAAGCACGATCAGCTTGATATAGTTTGTCCAATGCCCGACCAAATCGGTCATCATTAAAAACACCTTTTTCAAATGAAGTATATCCAAACATATCAGGCTGCATTTTGGCAACCCATTCTTCTAATTCATAAAGAGGCTGTCGACCACAGGTAATATTGTAAATTAACAGCATTAATGAATCAGCAGGAGGTACTTTTTCATTACGATGTAAAGGGATATCCCGTGAAAGTATTTCCTTGATGCCCAATCTATTAGCAATATTTTGTAAGATTGGGATTTCGCCCACATACTGGCGACTAATTTTTTTTGAATTTTTACTTGACATCTGAACGAAATATACGTATATTATGTTCAGATGTCAAGAGAAAAATTAAAAAATAGTATAATAAATGTAACCCAGGAGATTGATCAAATCGTCGATGATATGATCAATATATCACGCATGATTGGTGGCTCTTTTGGTACAGCACACCGCAGATGTGGTAAGCCTAATTGTTGGTGCAGTGATAAAGACAAAAAAGGCCACCCATTCGTGCGAATTACTTTCAATGAACAAAGAAAATCAAAAACGAAAGCAATACCTGTAAAAGATAAAGAATGGATCAAAGAGATGACGGACAATTATAAAAAATTTAGACTAAATTTTCAAAAATTACGCATATGTGAAAATAAGCTAAATGAGCTCTTGAATGAATTTGAACAAGAGGTCAAGAAGGAAACTAAGAGTTTAAGAGATTATTTGAAAGAACTCTAACATATTAATATATAGTAAATTATGAATATCGATAAATAGCAAAAAATCAAATTTTTACTTGCGGAAAGTGAGTTATAATTGTTGAAAATTCGATTAATAAAATCAAATCCAGCATTTTTGAAATAGATTGTGTTTTTGATATGAAGCATTTATTAATGATTATTCTTCTTATTTTAATACTCAAACCACTTTGTTATTGTAAAGAAATCCAATTGACTTTCACTCAGTGCTTAAAGCTTGCCTTGAAAAATAGTGATTTGATAAAAGGTTCAAAATTAAAGTATAAACAAATACAAGAAGAATTAGCTTTAGTTAGGAGTAAAAAATACCCAAGGTTATATCTAAACTCCTACGAAGGAGTTGCTCAGTTCAGGGGGGGAATTCCTATTAACA
>JAHJBZ010000054.1 GCA_018813295.1 Patescibacteria group bacterium
ACACGCGAAAATACGCAGGCTTGCCTCCTACGCCTATTTGTAATCCAAGTATCTCAAGCATTCAGGCGGCAGCGGACCCGGCTCTGACTAACTATTGGTATTATTTGCATGACCCGAGCGGAGAGGTCCATTATGCAAGCACATTGGATGAGCATAATGCGAATAAGGCCAAATACATTAATTAATAAAGAATATTGAACAATCGATATTTGATTTAAGATTTATATCAAAAATTAGAAATCGTTAATCTTTATTCATTATTCAAAGTGTCTATGTATTTGTATTAGGTCTGCTATCATATGGCCCCCAATTTCCCCTATTATCAAATAATGATGCAAGATTAAATCTTATAGTTATTGCAGCTTTTTTTAAAAGTACCTGAGTTATTAATCTTTTAGGGTCTATTTTATCAGGTTTTTTTGCAGTATATGGTATTTCATGAGATGGGATATTACAATGGCTGCATGCTTCTGTAAAAGCTCTGACAGTATTTCTTCCTAACTCCGGTTCATCAGCAAATAGCAAAATATCTTCTATTAAGCCTCTAACCAATGCGGTCAATCCCCTCTCAAGCTCTTCAATTGAAATAAAATCTATATCTTTTAAAGCATCGTCGTTCACAACAAAAGACTTCAATCCATTGGGGTTTCTTATCCCTTCTGCGGTTTTTCTGACAGCATTTTTATCCAGGCTATCAATACTGAAGCCTTCTAGTAGATTTGTGGGGGGCATTGTTTTGAATTTAACTTAATATTACAGGCAAGATTTATAACATTTACTGAAAAAACTGTCAATCTTTTAAGCTCAAAACGCTGGAGCAATCTTGTAGATTGGTCCAGAAGTTTTAAAGTGCTGGACCCCACTACAAGTGCGCTCCAGCATGTATATTATTAATAGGTAACAGTAATCGAAGCACTCTCAGTATTTTCCCCGTCTTGCTGGCCGTAAATGGTAAACACGTTGTCTCCGGGTTCTAGAGTTATTGTTTTTCTCCATTCTTCACTGCCTGGAGTATAAGTATCCAGTTCTACGTCGTTGATATAAACCTTTTGTACCCATTTACCAACTGTTCCACCAATTACAATTTCGTTTAGAGTTGTAGAGTAGCTGCCTGTAGTGCTTGGCATTGTAATCGTTGGTGCAGCAGCTGAACCACTTTGTATATCGATTGTAATGCTTGCAGAACCAAGAAGGTTATCATCTTCATCATAAGCTTCGACATCAAATGTATTTTGTTCACCAATCTCCAGATTACCCATAGAACTACTGGCGTTGTATCTGTATGTGGTATCCCCTGTCTGGAATGCCTGAAGCTGGTAATCGTTGACGAATACTTTTGCAGTGTCTGCTGGAACTTCACCGGCAATTTCAAATTCAGTTTCTGAGGTTGTAAAACTTTCACCATTGTTTGGAGAGGTGATTGTTACTCCACCGGCTGAGGTGGCTTCGGGAGTGGTATCAGTCTCAGTTTCTGTTTCAGTCTCATCGTCTGCTACTTCTTCGCCTACCTCAACTCCAGCCTCATCAACAGTTTCCTGCTCAAGTACAAGAATGAGTTCCGCAGGTTCGCTTTGATTACCTGCCTTATCTTCGGCATAAGCAATGTATTCGTTCTCCCCTACTTCTAAATTACCGTAAGCTACTTTGGCGTAATACTCAAATTTCTCACTACCAGGAACGTATTTACTTAAACGGTAGTCATTAACTATAACTGCATAGGTATCGGTGCTTACGCTACCTTTGATAATTTGTTCTACGTCATCAATGGTAACAGAATCCTCTCCTTCGTCCGGAGTCGGTTCTTCAATTACAGGAGCTTCTGGCGGAGTTGTGTCGTAAGTAATAACAAAAGGATCTAGGGATGTACGCTGACCAAGTGAATCCTCAGCTTCTACGGTTAATGAGTTTTCACCTTCCTGAGTTAAGGCAAATGAACTGATTTTCCATTTGTTATTTCCGGTGATAGTTGCTTTTTTGCCGCCTATGTAAACTGCTTCAACTTTATCTGCATCAAACAAGCCTTCCAAAGTTATTGATGATTGATTTGTTTCGGTATTTTGTGATGGCTTGGTTATGGAAACTAAACGCCCAGGGACAATTGTTTCATCAAGGTCTTCATCAGTCTCTTCAGGAGACGCAGGATCTTGCAGATCTACATTGTCTCCTTCATCACTTCCTTCCTCAAAGGCACTGATAGCGCCATCTTTTTTAATATTCCATCTGTACCAGCTGGATGATTTGAAGGTATCGCTTAATGCAAAGATTAAATCCGTTTCCAATCCTTCATTTAACTGACTTACTCCTTCTCCATCAATACTAAATTGCTGGCCAACCCCAACATTAACGGTCTTTATAATTTCATCATCATATTTAATGCTCACCTGAGTATTTCCTTCCATTACATAAACAGTTCCCGGGTCAGTAACGGCAAAGTCACCTCCACGTGAATCTATAACTAAAAGATCTGTGCTGACCGTAAAACTGGAGTCGGGATTGCTTATGTTTTCAATCTTTGCCCAAATTTGCCCGTCTTCCAGTGCAACTTCAGTTATGTAAGCTTCATGCTTTTTTTCAAGCTGTACAAGCTCAATTTCAGTGTTTGTGTCTAGCCTTACAATACTTTGGTCTGAAAAAGTAAGGCTGGCGCGTCCATCAGTACCGGTTTTAAGTTTTTCGCCACTATATAGGTAGATGCTATCCGGAACGTTCTTCCATTCACCTTTGCCAACCGTCATAGCTTTAGCACTTCCGTTTTCAATATTCAAAAATATTTTTTCACCAGAAGTATTCCTGTTTTCATCTATTAAAACCTTATTAAGTGTTCGCCACCCAAAAACGACAATGGCGAGAATTAAAACAATTATAAAAAATGGCATGAAATAATCACGCATTCGTTTTCGGGGCATACGCTTGTTTGATTGATACATAATTCTTTATTATATTGTAACTTCCAGCTACGACATGTTACAAAAGTGTTATTAGTTTGTCAATTGCGCCAATGAAATGATGGGGTATTAAAATGATAATGAAAACTTGAAAATTTAAAAATTTGAAAAAAACTTTCCAACTCTGTTCGCCCTAATCTGCCACTCGGATGTGGTGGTATGGTCGATAGACCAGTTTTTAAGTTTTCAAGTTTTCAAATTTTCACACATGTAGTATCTTTATTGCGTTAACATCCGTTATTTCGCTTTAAGAAGAATTCATGCTAGCAAAAATAGTTAAAATAATCTTCGGTGACTACAATGAAAAAGAGCTAAAAAAAATAGAACCAATTGTCGCTCAAATAAACGAAAAAGAGAAGGAATATCAGGCGCTTTCTGACAAACAGTTGAAAGCAAAAACTCCTGAATTTATTGAACGTATTAGCCAAGGAGAATGGGTCGATGATTTACTTGTGGAAGCTTTTGCAGTTGTAAAAAATGCATGCCGTCGTTTGGTCGGAACTAAATTTACTTTGGGAAAAGAAGAAAAAGAATGGTATATGATTCCATATGACTGCCAGCTTCTTGGTGGGATTATTTTGCATCAGGGAAAGATTACTGAGATGAAAACCGGTGAAGGTAAAACGTTAGTTGCCACTTTGCCGCTTTATCTGAATGCTCTAACTAAAAAAGGTGTTCAGCTTGTAACGGTAAATGATTATTTGGCTAAACGTGACGCCGCCTGGATGGGCGTTATTTATGAATATCTAGGGCTCTCTGTAGGAACTATTGTGCATGGGATAACTCCAGAAGAAAGAAAAGATGCGTACAGCTGCGATATTACTTATGGGACTAATAATGAATTTGGTTTTGATTATCTGCGCGATAATATGTCGATAACCCTGGAAAATCGCGTTCAACGGGAACACTATTATGCAATTGTGGATGAGGTGGATTCAATTTTGATTGATGAGGCAAGAACTCCACTTATTATTTCCGCACCGGCTGAGGAGTCCACTCAAAAATATTATCAATATGCACAACTTATCAACAATCTAACATCTGGGCAGCATTATGTAGTTGACGAAAAAGCCCGAACTGCAACCCTTACCGAAGATGGTATCGCTAAAATGGAACAGCTACTCGGAGTTGAGAATATTTATACAGAGGCTGGCTTTATGGAAGTTCATCATATTGAACAAGCTTTAAAAGCTACAGCAATATTTCAAAAAGATACCGATTATTTAATCAAAGACGGTGAAGTAATAATTGTTGATGAGTTTACCGGCAGATTGATGCCTGGCCGTCGCTATAGCGATGGGCTTCACCAGGCAATTGAAGCCAAAGAAAATGTAGAAGTCAAAAGGGAAAGCAGAACTCTTGCTACTGTTACTTTTCAGAACTATTTCCGCCTTTATGAAAAATTAGCTGGTATGACAGGTACGGCAAAAACGGAAGAGGAGGAGTTTTATAAAATTTATGGACTTGAAACAATTGTCCTTCCAACCAACAGGCCTGTGGCTCGCCAAGATATGTCTGATCAGATTTTTAAAAACACCAAAGGCAAATGGCAGTCAGTTGTAAATGCTATTAAGGAATATCATGAAAAAGGCCAGCCTGTTTTAGTGGGTACGATTTCGGTGGAAATTTCTGAAATGCTTTCAAAAATGCTTAAAATAAGCGGTATCCCCCATGAGGTTTTGAATGCCAAACATCACGAACGCGAAGCTGAAATTGTTTCACTTGCAGGCCAAAAAGGTGCTGTAACTATTGCGACCAACATGGCCGGCCGTGGTACGGATATTAAATTGGGTGAAGGCGTAAAAGAGCTTGGAGGTTTGGCGATTATTGGTACTGAACGTCACGATTCACGCCGCATAGATAACCAGCTTCGAGGTCGTAGTGGCCGTCAGGGGGACCCTGGTGCCAGCCGTTTTTATGTTTCCATGGATGATGATCTTATGCGTCTTTTTGGTACCGATCGCATTAAGGGCATGATGACTCGTTTAGGACTGCCGGATGATATGCCAATTGAAAATATGATAATTAACCGAAGCATTGAATCCGCTCAAAAACGCGTTGAAGGCCATAACTTTGATATTCGTAAGCACTTACTTGAATACGATGATGTGATGAATAAGCATCGTGAAATAATTTATGCCAGACGGCTCAAAGTTTTGGAAAACGATGATTTAAAAGAAGATGTTCTTGATATGATGGCTGATGAGGCAAGAAATATTGTACTTTTCCATACTTCGGATATAAATCGCTCTGATTGGGATTTTAAAGCAATTGTCGATGCAATCAACGCAATACTCCCTCATCAAACTAAGAAATTAGATGTGCAGGACATTGAAAAATTGGATAAATCAGATGATTTAATCGAAAATGTTACAAATATATTTCATACCGAATATCGCCTCAGAGAAGAGGAATTACCTGACCCAAAGATACTCAGGGATGTTGAAAAACGTGTTTATCTTCACGTAATTGATACTTTGTGGATGGAACATATTGATCAGATGACTCAGCTCCGGGAAAGTGTGTCACTGCGAGGATACGGACAAAGAGACCCGCTTATGGAATATAAGCAGGAGGCATTTCAAATGATTAAAAAGCTACTGGATTCCATCCAACACAATGCAATTAACACATTATTTAAGGTTCAAATAAATACAGACACCCCTAGTACAACGGTTGCAAAACAAAAACCCACTAAACTTCAAACCAATGAGGATGCTATTGAGGGTAATATTACTGGTGCAAAGTTTAGACAGAGAGCGGCCAGCCCGCAAGCAGCTGTAGCGCAGAGAATTTCGGCTGATGCGCCGCAAAAATCGAATGTTCCTGAGGTTGGGAGGAATGATCCGTGTCCTTGTGGGAGCGGGAAGAAGTATAAGAAGTGTCACGGGTAATAATGTGTTTATATGAAAATATTGGATTTAAATAAAAAAGCGTGGGATAAAATCGGAAAAAACGCTGTTTCATCTTTTGTTATTAAAGGTAAGTTTTTGGAATTTTTTAAATTATTTTGCAAGAAGTTGTCTAAAAATGCGACAGTTCTTGATTTGGGGTGTGGCCCGGGAATACCCATAACTAAGCAACTTACAGAAAAGGGTTTTGATGTAACAGCTATCGACATATCTGACACAATGATTCGCCTAGCAAAAAAGAATGTTCCAAGGGCAAAGCATATTCAGATTTCAATGACAGATATTGATTTTATCAATGAATTTGATGGAGTTATTTCAAGTTATACAATGCTATGTCTTGATCCATCTAACTTTAAAAAAACTGCTAAAAAGATTTACAGAGCCTTGAAAAGTGGCGGTTTTTTCTTAATAACTTTAAATGAACCTCCACCAAATGGGCATAATGAGGAAGAGAATATAACAGAGATTATGGGGCAAAAAATATACAGTCGTCCATATACAGAAGAGGAAATAAGAGAAATATTTTCAGGGTACAAAATGAAGTTTGTAAAAGTTGGTAGAGAAATAATGGTTTCAGATAAATACGGAAAGGAATACTCTCTGTTAATCTTGATGCAAAAACTCTAAATTCCTTGCCTTTGCCTTTTCCTTTGCCTTATAATTACCTAGCACTCATTAAGATCAACTGCTAATGGATTTAAGGAAGAGGCAAATTTTGGAGGCGATTATCAATTCTTTTATACAGAGTTCCAATCCTGTTGGTTCAAAGTATATTTATGAATCGTATGATTTTGGTGTGTCTCCAGCTACCATCCGCAACGAAATGGCTGCACTGGAAAATGAAGGTTATATTACACAACCTCATACTTCTGCCGGACGTGTACCAACTAGTATGGCTTACAGAATGCTGGTTGATCAGATGCAAATTCAGAATCAATTAATGGAGAGGGTAAAACGTGACATGACAAAAGTCCGTCAGGAATATTACCTTAAAAAGACCAAGGAAAAACTTTATGATACTGTTGCAATACTTGCCGGAGTTACCGATAACATTAGCTTTGCCACACTTCCTGATAAAAATCATATCTTTTATATAGGTATCAGTAATATTCTTAAAAAGCCGGAATTCATTACCCAGCCTGAAAAAGCTACTCAGGTAATAGAGATATTGGAAAATGATTTATTTAATGCCTTATCCGATCTAGATATTACTGAAGAAGGTGCAATTTATATCGGAGAGGAAAATATTCTTCCGGAATTCCAAAGCTGTAGTTTGCTTGCAATCCCCTACCGCCATAATGGATTTGATGGAGTAATGGGGATACTTGGTTCTACGAGAATGGATTATCCGTATAATCTTGCTGCCTTACGTACGGCCATACAATATCTCCTTGATTAGCGATTTAAGATTAGTGATTTTAGATTTTAGATTGCCTATTATAAATCGCAGATCGCTATTCGCTAATCGGTTAATCTTAAATTTATGAAATACTTCTTAGGAATAGATCCAGGACTTTCGGAGGTTGGTTTTGGGATAATTACGTCTGAAAAAGATCAGATTGAGTTTGTTGATTGTGGAATTATAAAGACCACTCCAAAAAATACTTTCCCAGAAAGACTCAAGATAATAAAGGATGATTTAAAAGATATTTTAAAATCCCATAAATTCGCAGCTGTTGGCATAGAAGAGCTATTTTTTGCCCGTAATGTAACGAATGCAATTAAAGTTGCCCATGCGCGTGGGGTGATTATTGAGGCTGTCCACGATTTGGGGTTTCCGATTTACGATTTCACCCCATTACAGGTAAAAAATAATATTTGTGGTTATGGCGGAGCGGATAAGGTGCAGGTGCAGGAAATGGTAAAAAGAACTTTAAATCTAAAAACCCGCCCAAAGCCTTATGATGCGGCGGATGCTTTGGCGGTTGCTATGTGTACTGCTCGCACTTATCACTCAGAACTAAAGGGCAATTAACTGAAGCACTGAAGGGCAAAAAGGCCCTTTAGTTACAAGCCCTTTAGTTTTTTAAAAGTATTTGCTACTATTCCATTTGAGATAAATAATTTTTTATGCGCAAATTCTTTGCATTTTTAATGGCAATCATTCTGGCCTTTCTGGCCGTTACCGGTGTTTTGCTCTACAGGCAAGGAGTTTCTTTTAGTGAAGTTGATTTAAATACAGTAAAAGAGCTTTGGGCTGAATTGCTACCAGAACCAAGCGAAACGGATGAGGATGTAATTGATATTATTGCAACTGATACATCGGAAACTTTTGAAGAAAACCTTTCTTATGACGAACACATTGAAAAAGGTGATTATTATTTTGAGCGTGGATTTTTGACTTTCGCTTCCAATGAATATGTAAAAGCGGCTAATCTAGAGCCAAATCGCATTGAACCATATCAGAAGTTACTGAAGACGAATTATGAATTGGGTGATTATACTAAAGCCACCATTAATGCAGAGACGATTTTAAGTATGAGTCCAAATGACTTTAATACCAAATTCACCCTTGCACTGATTTATATTAAACAAAGCGACTTTGATAGTGCAACAACTGTTCTTGAAGAACTTTCCGCTTCCGGAGTTGCCGATGCGGAAGTCAGTTATTACCGAGGCCTTCTTAAAATTGTTTTTGATGATCATGACGGAGGTAAGAAATTCTTAAAACAAGCGAAAAGCGACAGTGGAGATGCTGAGCTGGATAAAAAAATCAATTACTTCCTCGATGCATACACCGAATATGAGTTTGCAAAAGCGGCTGAAGAGCTCTACTTATCTGAGCTTCTTTCCCGAGCTTATAACAAAGCTGGGGAATATGAAATGACGATTTATAAGCTCAAGAACGTTCTTAAAACCCGCAGTGACCTTAGGGATGCCTGGATTTTATTTGGTTTTGCGTATCTGAATTTAGAAAGTTATTACTTTGCACAAACTGCCTTTGAAAGGGCTTATGATCTTGATTCGCAGTGGCCGACCACTCAATACTTTTTAGGGCTAACCCATGCTGAGCTCGGCAATGATGATGAAGCAATAATCTACCTTAATTACGCTTTAGCTAATGGTTTTGAGCCTGAGATTGTAATACATCAGAGACTCGCTGATCTTTATCTTGAAATCGAAGATTACACCAATGCGGTTGTTTCTTATGAAGAAGTTCTGGATATGAACAATGAAGATATAAATTCTTTTGTACGGCCTATCTGGATTTATCTTGATTATTTAGATGAACCCGAAAAAGCCCTTGAGCTTGCAGAACTTGCTGTTGCGGCCTTTCCGGAAACCGCAATGAGCTATAACCTGCTCGGCTGGAGTCAGGTTGGAACCGATGATCAAACCGAGGCTGAAAAAAATCTCAAACAGGCTATTGAACTTGATCCAAATCTCGCTGCTTCTTATTACAATTTAGGTAAACTTTATGAAGTACAAAATAGAGATTCACTGGCGCTTGAGGTTTATCAAAAGGCTTATGAATTAGATCCAAGTGGTTCTATTGGGAACCTTGCGGCACAGAGGTATAATGTGCTTATGACGGAATAATTAATTAGCCCTAAGTTTTAAGTCTTAAGAAATAAGCTAGCTTAGGACTTATGACTTACGACTTAATACTTGAATTATTTTCTAACCAAAACAAACATGTTTTTTAAAAAGAAAAATCCACTCACAAAATATAAAAAAGAATTCATATTCCTAATAGCCCTAATCATAATTGGTCAGGTTATTTTTGGGTTAATTAGTTCAAAATTCACCACTCCACACTGGGAAAATCGGATATATGCAACAACTGGCGTGATGCACGATACAAGCGACCTACACAGGCTTAACGAAGCCGCTCATTATTTTGGGCAGACAATGATTGGCTGGACGAAGTTTCCAAATTTTATGAAGGATCTAACTACCCTTACAGAACTCCCAGAAGGCAGTTCTATTAATGCCCATATACAGGAACGCCAGAATATAATTTTTACCGTTTATACCCCTGAGCCAATTACAATGGATAAATTACTGGATGTAAAAGATTATATTCAATACAAAATGGATGAATACAACTCTGTTAACCGTACGTTATTTGTTTTAAGCAGTCTTGATTACGAGCAGGC
>JAHJBZ010000011.1 GCA_018813295.1 Patescibacteria group bacterium
CCGAGCTTGGGGTTTATAAATATGGTTTTATCATAAGAACTCCGTTTAGGAGTAGTCCCGCTTAGCGGGATAAGGCAACGGGTTCTGGTCCCGTCATTCGTAGGTTCGATCCCTACCTCCCGAGCAGAGTTTTTAACAAGGATGGGGCATTGTCTTTTTGCTCTATTTTTGATAAAATAACCCTCGGTAAAAACAAAAATTATGAGAAGTCGAGACATTGTACGAAAGGCTTGGCAAATGACTCAGGTGCATCTAAAAAAACTGATTTGGTACGGGGCTGTTCCTGCTTTTTTTAGCACAGTAGTTAGCAGTGTTTATCTGGCTTACCAATATAATGCATTCAAAACATCTCCTTTGTTCTCTGATACAGCTGAGCATAGTGATGTATTTGGAACAGCTAAGACAATATGGGGTCTCTTAAGTGGATATCCCACAGTATCTATTGTTTTACTTGTTGTAGGTATTTTGCTTTTTGTAGGCTATACGGTTATTCCTCCTATTTTTCGCGGTATTTTAATTAATGCCGTTATGAGAATAAAGAACTATAAACCCATTGAGGGGTCTACAGAAATTGGTGTGAGGCGCTTTTTTCCAATGTTTGAATTTGCCTTGCTTACAGGTTCCTTTGGCATAACTACTATTTTTACAGAATCTTCTTTTATTTTACGTTGGTGGGGGGAGAATATATTTTTTGTAGCCTTGCCTGTTCTTCTTTTTGTTGTAATGGTGGGATTAATTATTAGTTTCTTATTTACTTATGCTGAATATTATATAGTTCTCGAAGATAAACCTTTGATTAGATCTGTAATGGATAGTACTATTTTGGTTATTTCCAATTTACGAAAGACATTTTTGATTTTTATCCTGATGCTGCTTATTAGCGTAAGGGTAATTTTGAATGTACTTCTTGTTCTTTTGATACCAATGATGGTTGTAATTTTAACAAGTTATTTTGCAACTGTTTTTTGGCATGTCGTAGGATTTGTTCTGATAGGAATTTTTGGATTGGGTGTACTTTGCGTGTCTTCTTACTTATTTGGTTTATTTAATGTGTTTGCCACTGCAGTTTGGGTACTTACATTTTCTATTTTGGTAAATAAAGGGAAGCCAGTTATTGAGGATGTGGATTTAGGGCAGGACACGTTTAAAGGTGCGATCCAACCGGATCCTGTTGCTGTTCAAGAGACACCTCCTTCGTCTGAGACATCTTAATGATTTAAGATTAGTGATTAGCGATTTTAGATTAGCGATTTAATTTTTAATTTCTTATTTAAAATCGCTAATCGTCGTTCGCTAATCTTAAATCGCTAATCAAAGAGATTTAATCATATAAGTTCCTTCCAGCCTATACCCTAGTTTCCGATAATATTCTCTTGTTCCGATTGCTGCGATGACGGCAATTTTTTTAAATCCAGATTTTTTTGCCTGCTTTTCCGCTTCCGTCATCAACTGTTTACCAAAACCTCTGTGCTGACTTTCTGATTTTATGGAGTCTTTTTCCCCAAGACTTTCTTGGCGACCGTATACGTGTAGCTCACGAATAATTGCAGCATCTTTTAATTCATTGAAGATCGGTTTTTTTGAATCAGATGGGAATCGCAGTCTACAAAGTCCAATTATTTTGTCCAAATTAGGTTCAATAATTGAAATGAAAAATTCAGTTCCGTCATTGGCCTGGTAATTTTGAATTTTGAATTTTGAATCTTGAATTTTTAAGTCCTGAATTTCTCTACATCTAACACAACGACAAGTTACACCCTCGCGTTGCATCTCTTGTCTGAGGTTAGATTTTTTAGATCCAATAACAATGCTTTCTGCAGGTATGTCGCGGATTATTCGGATAATTCTGCAGTATTCCGGTACATGTTTTTTAATTTCTCCAATTACTTTAATTAATTCCTTATTTGTGTATGGTTTGTGCAAGTTGGGATTTTCCTTAACCATTTTTTCAAGCGGGCTAAAAGGAGTGACTATGCAAGGATAGATTTTTAAGTAATCTGGTCTAAGCCCCTCATTCTTAAATATATCCTGCCCGGTTTTTAAATCGGACTTATAAGTTGCTGTTGGTAGGTTTGGCATTATGTGGTAGCAGATTTTAAGCCCAGCATCACGGCATAATTTTGTTGCTTCAATTGCCTCCCTAACTCCATGTCCTCGTTTACAAAACTCATTCACTTTGTCGTCAGTCGTCTGAATGCCGAGCTCAACACCTGTTACACCATACAATCTCCATCTTTTTATTTCATCCTCGTTTACCCAATCCGGTCTGGTTTCGACCCACAATCCTACACATCTGCAACTTGCAGTTTCATTCTGCTTGATTAAATCCTTGAGTTTTAAAACTCTAAACTCTAAACTCGAAACTCTAGATTCAGATTTAGAGTTTAGAACTTCGGGTTTAGAGCTTAAAGGACCGGGTCCTTCGTTTAATGCTAAATAAATTCCTTTTAAAAATTCCTCCTGATAATCGAGAGGTACTGCGCCCCATGTTCCGCCTGCAGTTCGGATGTCGATTTTTGTTACGTCGTGGCCTTGGGCAACAAGTCCGTTTAGTCTGGTTTTTACTTGTTTGTAGCTATCAAATTCGTTGCGCACGGCACGCATCATTGCGGGTTCGTTACTCAGATAGCTCTTTGGCATTCCTTTTTCCGCCGGGCAGTAAATACATTGGCCGGGACATCCAAGCTCTTTTGTAAGTACGGTAATGTTTGCAATCCCGGACATGGTACGTACTTTTCTTTTTTGAATTACTTTGAGAATTGTTTGGCTTGGTTTGATCTTACCTTTTTCAATTAGCTCATTATATGCTGCGATAAGTTCTAGGTTCTTTGGTAAAACACCACCATTCTTTTTGGTGAGTTGATTGCGAATCAATTTTAATTTCTTTTCGTCTAAATCACCCTCCTTTGTAAGTTTTAGGACGATTTTTTTGGCAAGTGGTATCAGTGATTTGCGGACACTATAAACTGACATAAGTTATTTCTTCTTCTTGGCACGTAATACTACCCCAATAACAAAAGAAAGTCCAAAGATTGTTATAATTGCCCAGAATTTTCCTTGAGTTCCTAAAAACAATGCTGAAATTCCAAAAACGGTAGCTAGCAGATAAATCAAACCTAAAACTTGTCTCTCACTTAATCCAAATTCAAGCATTCGGTGGTGCAAGTGTACCGCTTTTCTTTGCTTGTCCCATTCACCGCCTTTCCATGGGGCTTGTTTGTTGTAGATCCGGTGGATGATTACATAAACTGCGTCCATGATTGGGAAACCGAGGATTAGAAATGCAGTTGCGATTTTTCCGCCTGAGAATATTGCAAGAACTGCCAAGAGTAATCCAAAAAACATCGATCCCGAATCACCTAATATTATTTTTGGAGGATGAAAGTCAAATATCCAAAACGCGAGGGCTATCATTGCAACTATAAGCGCCAGGGTTGCGACTTCGGGTTGGTTAACAATTTCCGAAATACTTAAAAAGAAAAGGGTTAAACCGCCGATTACCGTAATACCACTTACAAGTCCGGGTATTCCATCCAGCCAGTTCATTGTGTTGGTGATAAGCAGGATCCATGCAATTGTAAAAAGCCCGGAAAGGGCCATGATGGTGATGGTTGCGTCTCCAAATTGCAAAAAGAATTTGAATTGATTGAGTGCGATGTAACCGCCAAATGGGTTGGTAATGGTTTCTACCCCTAATCCAACAACTACCATTATCAGGGCGACTATTACCTGAATTAGTAGTCTGAACCAGGCTGGCAAATCCATTCGATCATCTATAAAGCTTACGAGCACTAAAATACCTCCACCAACAAGTAAGCCAGCTAATTTCATAGTTGGTTCAAAAAACATTAGCGCTAGTAGAACAAAAATAAGATAGAGAAGAATTCCTCCAGGGTAGGGGATGGGTTTTCTTTTTAATCCGTATTTTTCTGGTTTATCTAAAAGTCCTAATTTAGGAAAAACCTTCAATGCGATTAACACTGAGAGGATTGTGAGGACGAATGCTGATGCTGCAGGGAATAAATATTGCATATTTATTAATAACCAATTTGCAAATCCCAAATTCCAAACAATTTACAATTTTCAATGTCCAAGTTCCAAACTTTTTAATATCGAATATCGAACACTGAATATTGAATTTAGAATTTATAATGTATTTATTTAGTCACAATTTCACATTTGACTTTCATTATTCAATATTTATTTTGATTATTGTAATTTGTGTATTGAGTATTGTTTGGGATTTGGTGCTTGGAATTTGGAAATTTTGGGTTTACCAACCTCGTTCTGCTAGTTTTGTTTCTAATATTTCTATTTCTATCCCTACCATTGCCTCTCCTAAATTTTCGGAGATTTCTGCGAGTTTTTCTGGGTCATTGTAATGAGTAACCGATTCTACTATCGCGCGGGCACGAGATTCAGGATCTCCTGATTTGAAAATTCCGGAACCGACAAATACACCGTCGCAACCAAGTTGCATCATCATTGCAGCGTCTGCAGGAGTTGCGATTCCTCCAGCTGCAAAGTTTACAATTGGAAGTCGGCCTGCTTTAAGTGTTTCTTTTAATATATCCAGACCAATTCTTTCTTCTTTGCAGAATTTTTTTAAGTCGGCTTCTTTTGCTTTTTTAAGTTCCTGGATTTTCTCATCAATAGTTCTGTAATGATGAACAGCTTCAACCACATTTCCTGTTCCGGCTTCGCCTTTTGTACGAATCATTGCCGCACCTTCTTCTATTCTGCGCAGGGCTTCTCCTAAATTACGTGCGCCGCAGACAAAAGGAACTTTAAATTTACTTTTATCCACATGATATTTGTTGTCAGCTGGAGTTAATACTTCACTTTCGTCGATATAATCAACTTTTATCGCTTCCAGAATTTGCGCTTCAACAAAATGACCAATTCGCACTTTTGCCATTACAGGAATGCTAACTTCTTTGATAATTTCTTTGATCATTGCGGGGTCGCTCATACGGGATACTCCGCCATCTTTTCTAATATCCGCTGGTACACGTTCAAGCGCCATAACAGCAACTGCTCCCGCATCTTCTGCAATACGAGCTTGATCTGCATTCACAACATCCATAATTACTCCGCCTTTCAGCATTTGGGCGAGGCCTTTTTTTAGTGTGGGGGTGTTCTTTTTTTCCATAGTCAATAAATTGGAGGTTAACGCGGAAATTTTAGCATAAACGAGACGACGATACAACGAATGACTCTTTGATTAGTGATTTAAGATTAGCGATTTTAGATTTAAGATTGCTTATTATATAAATCGTAAATCGCTAATCGCTAATCTGGAATCTTAAATCAATTAAGGAACGGCCTTACGCACTTTTTTGGTTACGTTGAACTCAAGTCTTTTATTAAACATAAGTCTCGTTTGTGCATCGATTGCTGGTATGGCACCAAAGATGATGGTGATTACCGGGAGTAATATCCACATAAAGAATGCTGAGATTCTTCCCTTCCAGCCTTTTGGGTGCTTGGGCAGCATAATCATTGACATCAACATCGAAACGATAATTCCAATAAGTGCTAGTTTGAAAAATACATAAAATACCATTCCTAAATTATATGCAGTTACCGATTTGCTAAAAGTTTCATTTAAAATTCGCGGGATAGGGGATGCCATGGCGATAATTAGAGGCGCTGTTGCCCACATGTAATGTCCTTCAAAAAGCAACCAGAAGCGACGAAGCGTTGCCCAAAATGGGATTTCTTTTCTCATTTGCCAATATTTAGTGGCAACAAAGGCAATGTCCCCAACGCCCCAAGCCCACCTGCGTAATTGAAAGTATTGATCTTTTAGTGTTTCCCAATATGTATCCGATTGAACTGCATCTTGATAAATAGGTATAAAAAGCGGAATTACTTTGTGATCACCTTTGAAGTGAAAAAATGCACGCCAAAATTGATGTCCATCTTCAACAATGCTTGTTCGTGACCAAAAATCCATTTCTTTTAAAGCATCTAATGGTTGGCTGTGTGCAGCAAAGTTACGCAACCTATCCGGTCTGCCGGATTGAATAATATGCCAAAACGAACTTCCTAGTGCAACCAATCTGTTAAAAATTGGCACATTCCAAATATTATTAAAGAAGAGAGGCAGTGATTGATAACTTTTTTTCTTTCTATCAGGTAATGCTATGTAATGCAGAGTTAAACATGGCAGATAATCCGGGTGAATAATGTTATCTGCATCAATTGTAGTCACTATTACGTTGGATGCATCAATTCCCAGATCTGTAATTTTTTTGGCTGCCTTTTTGCCTGCAAAGTAAATGTTTGATCCTTTTCCTATTACTTCATCTTTCAGGTTTGCTGGGTGCTGGACAACCCATAAATCCTTAAACTTATCTCCGAATTCCTCTTTAAGAATTTCAGCATTTTTCACCCCTCGGTCGTGATCACGTTCTTCGATAGCTAAAACAACTATTACTTTATTTAGATCATAACTGGCATCAGCTATACCGCTAAAAGAATGGCGGAGAATTTCAATATCTTCTTTATATGTTGGAACGATGATCAGATGGTAAATATCACTAACAGTTTTTCGATTGTTTAAAGACATTCTTTGATACTTGGCATGTAGGTCGCGTAATATATGTTGTACTTCTGGTAATACTCTTTTTCTAATAGATATAAAATCTGTGTGATGGAATGAACATAGATATTTATACCAATCAACAGTCATGTATTTACGTGCCTTAAAATATCCATGCAGGAGGTAAAAAGAAAACCCCACTGATCTTATTAACCAGATAACTGTGTAAAATAGAATAAAAATCGCAACGATATGCGGATAATAAAGACTAAGAATTATTGGTAATGTTAATGTTAACCAGACAAGTAAGCCTGGGATTATTTCCCAAAATCTTTTCATATAATATTAAAAATTCAAACCACCAGATGACCCGCCAGTGTTTAAATATGGTTCGTAGTAACTAGGAGCATCAGGTTCTCCCACAAGAAATATTAGGTAAATTGAAAAGATGATTATAATAAGTGAGATAGCTCCAAAAATAATCACAACATATTTAAAGCTAGGGCTTAGATAGCCGAATTTCATTAAATGTCTAACAATTAAGCTACTTATAACAAGGAAGATGATCAGGAGCAAAATGTATACGGCTATAGTGATGGTCATGGGAACGTGTTATATCGGAGGTTATTTTATCATAATTGCAATAAAAACTCTAAACTCGAAATTCGAAACTCAAATTGTCTGAACTATGATTCATGTGATTAAATGATTGCCATGATTTCAAACTCAAAACTCAAAAATCTTAATTTTAAACTTGACAAATTTACAACATATAATATAATTAAATCCACAATTCGTAAATTCCCTGTTCGGTGCAATTCTGAAGAGTCATGAGGGTGTCGCTAATATGGAGTAGCATCTTTTATAATTCTTACTTAAATCTTAACAATATTGAAATGAAAAACAATGAAATAAGATTGCCTGAAGTAGGCGAGGTAGTAAGTGCAAAATTGTCTGATGCACCAACTTCTCAGGATAGTACCGTAATGCAAATGCTACGCAATGAAAGAGCTATGACAGTCGTTAGAGTAGTTGCGCTAATAGGAGGGGTGGCAGTAATAGGTTCTACCGGCTGTTGTGGTTCACAATACGAAAGAACTACTCTTCTATTTACTTTAGCGCAAGACGGTATGACCCTTCAAGATGCTGATGAATCTTTTAAGAAAGATAGAGAGATTGTTTTTGCAGCGGTAAAGGAAAACGCTTACGCATTTCAATTCGCTGATGAATCTTTGAAGAGGGATAAAGAATTTGTTCTCGCAGTGGTAAAGGAAAGTGGCTTGGCATTTCAATTCGCTGATGAATCTTTGAAGAGGGATAAAGAATTTGTTCTCGAAGTGGTAAGGGAAAGTGACTATGCATTTCAATTCGCTGATGAATCTTTGAAGAGAGACAAAGAATTTGTTCTCGAAGCGGTAAAACAAAGTGGTTATGTGTTTCAATATGTCGATGAATCTTTGAAGAGAGACAAAGAATTTGTTCTCGAAGCGGTAAAACAAAGTGGTTATGTGTTTCAATATGTCGATGAATCTTTGCGACAAGATCGGGATATTGTTCTTGCAGTAGTAACATGTAATGACGGTAGGCTTGGGTATAGTGATGGAGGTAGAGAAGTTGTTCTCGATGCATTAACTTACAATGGCTGGGCTCTTGAATATGTCGATGAATCTTTGCGAGAAGATACGCTTATTGTTCTAGTAGCAACGAATCAAGATCCTTCAGCAATTCAATATGCTGATGAGTCTTTACGAGGGGGTAGAGAGATTGCTCTCGCAGCAGTAAAGCAAAATGGCATGGCTCTTCAAGATGCTGATGATTTTTTGAAAGCAGATAGAGAGATTGTTCTCGCAGCAGTAAGGGAAAATGGCATGGCTCTTCAATTCGCTGATGAATCTTTGAAGGCAGATAGGGAAATTGTTCTCGCAGCAGTAAGGGAAAATGGCATGGCTTTTCAATATGCTGATCAATCTTTACAAGGAGAGAGTGAAATTGTTATTGCACTTGAATAAAAAACTGCTGGACCAATCTACAAAATTGCTCTAGCAGTAGAACTCAAAAATCTTCAGCAACAGTCTGATAAATCCGGGCTCGCTGACTCCAGAATCCCGCTCAGCGGGAGAGCCAGCGAGGAGTCTTTATTTTAATTTATTGACTAAAATAAGCACTGGGCGTAAACTTTTTACTGAAGAAAGCGTTTGATTTTGAGACAAGTTTTAGAGAGATGTATGCAAAGGGAATGGTGGTCCTGGACTGTGAGCCGCCTGCATTACAACTCTAAAATACCACCCAAGAGAGCTTTCTAAAATTATCAAGAGTGTTCCCCGCCAAGGCGGGGGGAAACGGGGTGGAACCGTCCGATGTACATTGGATCCCCGATTAGAATTTAATTCTGTCGGTATTTTTTAACTAAAAGAACATGTCATCAAAAAAACAATTTTCAATTGAAGCAAAACGTCATAGCCTTTCACATATTTTGGCTCAAGCAGTCCTTGATATGTTTCCGGAAGCAAAACTTGCTATTGGGCCGGATATTGATAATGGATTTTATTATGATTTTGATTTACCTCGTACTTTGATTCCTGAGGATTTGCCGATTTTGGAGAAAAAAATGAAGCATATCATCAAACAGAATCAAAAATTTGAGAGTTATAGTGAGCCAATCGAGAAAACTTTGGAATTTTTAAAGAAAACCAAGCAAGATTATAAGGTTGAATTGGTTGCTGACCTAAAAGAGGGAGGTGAGAAGGAGGTAAGTTTTTACAAAAACGGTCCTTTCGTAGATCTATGTAAGGGGCCGCATGTTGATATGACCGGTCAGATCGATATTAACACTTTTAAACTTGATAAAATTGCCGGTGCTTACTGGAGAGGAAGTGAGGATCGCCCAATGCTTCAAAGAATTTATGGTTTGGCTTTTGAAACTAAGGATGAGCTGGATGAATATCTTAAAATGAGAAAGGAGGCAGAAAGGCGTGATCATCGCAAGCTTGGAAAGGAACTTGAATTATTTACTTTTAGCGATAATGTTGGTCCAGGCCTTCCGCTTTGGCTCCCTAAAGGTGCTGTTATTTGTGAAGAGCTTGAAAAATTAGCAAAAGAAAAAGAACGCGTAGCTGGTTATGTACGCATTAAGACTCCACACTTAACAAAAGGTAAACTTTTTGAAATGTCCGGGCATTTACCGCTTTATGCAGACAGCATGTACCCGCCAATGCAATTGGATGGCGAGGATGATTATTATGTAAAACCTATGAACTGCCCCCATCATCATATGTGTTTTGCCGCTCATCCAAAAAGTTATCGCGATCTTCCACTCAGATATGCCGAATATGGAATGTGCTATCGCTATGAAGATTCCGGTGCTTTGTTTGGCTTGATGCGCGTTCGTAGTTTAAACATGAATGATGCGCATATTTACTGCACCGAAGAACAATTTGAGGAAGAATTTTTAGCTGTTGTTAATTTATATCTCGATTATTATAAAATTCTTGGAATAGATAAGTATGAAATGCGCCTTTCTCTTCATAATCCAGAAAAACTTGGTAAAAAATATGTTGATGAGCCTGAACTTTGGAAAAAATCCGAAGTCATGGTCCGTAAAGCTATGAAAAAAGCAAAAGTTCCATTTGTAGAGGTTGAAGATGAAGCTGCTTTTTACGGTCCTAAGATCGATGTTCAGATTTGGAGTGCGATTGGCAGAGAATTTACCATCGCAACAAATCAAATCGATTTCGCTGTCCCAAAAAGAATGGGACTTTCTTACATTGATGAAAAAGGTAAGGAAAAAACTCCTCTTTGTATTCATCGTGCACCGCTTTCAACTCATGAGCGCATGATTGGGTTCCTAATCGAGCATTATGCGGGGGCATTTCCTGTGTGGCTTGCGCCAATTCAGGCAGTTTTGATTCCCGTTGCTAATGTTCATGAAAAATATGCTGAGGAATTACGTCAAAAGATGTTTGATGCAGAAATTCGGGTTGAAGTAATGAATGCCGAAGATACTCTTGGAAAAAGAATTCGCGAATCTGAAAAGCAAAAAATCCCTTATATGTTAGTGGTGGGAGATAAGGAGAAAAAAGATAAGTCTGTAACTGTTCGTGATTACAAAACCAAGGATCAGAAATCCATGAAGGCGGATAGTTTTATTAAGAGGATTTTGAAGGAGATAGGAGATAGAGTTTTGTAATTCGTAGGGACGCGATATCTCGCGTCCCTACGAATACCTATTCCCTCACAAACAAATCCCACATTGCTTTTGTTGTTGCCAGCAGTTCTCTCTTTTTGAATTCGAATATTTTTGTGTACTCGTGCCTGTCTGCAATCATACCTACAGCATCAATATCATAATGATTTGCGATGAAGAGGGCGCGTGGTAGGTGATATTTTTGCGAAATAATAATGATCGATCTATCCAAATTACTAATATTTTTTATTGATGCGAGTGTATTTAGTCCAGTCGGGTCTTCTGTGATGTCATTTTTTGGTATTCCATAATTTATTGCATAATTTTTCATCGCTTCAGTTTCATTTTCTGCACCGCTCATCACAAGAACATTCACTTTTCCCGCTTCATAAAGATCGATTGCGGTATCTACCCGGTCGCGTAATACATCTGATAAAGTACTGCCATATGCTGCAGCACCAAGAACTAAGCCGAGTTCTTTTTGAGGCACTTCGCTTATTTCTTCGTAAATTTTGTCTGCAGTTTGAACTTTTATCACCAAGCTTGATGTAAAAGGCATGCTTAATAGCATTGCTGTTATTAATCCGACTGTTGCAAAACCTTTGGTGAAATTTTTGTGTTGATTCATAATTCCTAATTGGTGGTCTTATTGGTGGTCTTATTGGTGTGCACCGATTAGGTCACCAATTAGGCCTCCGCCGAAGGCAGAATTTATTTCCTTTTAGATATCCATAGTTTCTTCAAAAACGGCATTGTGCTTACGGAAAGCAGGTAAGCTATTGATGGGATTATCGCACCCAAAAATGGTTTTTCAAATTTTACAACATACATAAAAATTACAATCAAAAAATATGTTGTGATTGCGATAAGAAACCTCCTAGCCCAACTGGTTTCCCAGGCCTTATCCGCTTCAACTTTTTTGTTACGGGCTTTTATCAGATCGATTTCCCTTTGGATTTCGTTTAAATCAGGAGTCATTTTTATTAATTAATGCCCAATTAGTTTACCATATTTTAAAAGAGATTTCTTGGCTTCGTAAACTTCGCCCGAAATGACGTGGTATTTGTGGGGAAGCGGCGGATTTTTCGATGAAAAATCCGCCGACACACCCTATGAAATCGTCATTTCGAGCCCCACCAAAGCGGGGAGAAATCTCTTTTATTCTTCACTTTCTTCTGTGGCAGGAATCAGTATTTTCTTTCTTTTCCAAATAAATACTATCGCCAAAACAATTAGCCATGAGCCCAGTATCAAAAGTAAATTTTTGTAATTAACTATCTCCACAATGGCTGGTCCAGATATGTAAACTACCATAGCCCAAAACGCATTCCATGTTACTAATGCAAGTGCTGAATAAGCTAGGAATCTATAAAAGGAAAGATGAAGAATTCCTGCACTTGTAGATGTTAATGCACCGATATTTGGATGAAAATAAGTTCCAAAAATAATTTTAAGGCCATGCTTTTCTACGCGTTTTTTTGTTTTATTTAATGCATCTGCAAGTCCAAATTTCATCAGAAGGCGATACCAGCCATAACGTCCAAGTGCATAATTGATTACAGCGGTAATCATAAAGCCACTTACAATCAAAGTAACAATCCATAAAACATTTAGTCCGCTTTCTTGTGCAAATGCGACCCCCATCACCACAACAACGGAACCTGGCAAATACCAGTTGGCGAACAATAGTCCTTCCGCTACTGCTCCTAAAAATACAACCCAATATCCATGAACCATAAACATGTCTTTTACCCATGCGGTGATTTCCCCATACGATGGCAGGTCAAATATTTTGTAAAAAATGGTCAGCATGGCAAAAATGACCAATAAAATAATTGGGAGTGATGCGTATTTAAAAAATTCTTTTAAGGGTTTGTTCATTTGTTTTTTATAATAGGAAGTTTATCACAAAAAAAGAAATTTGACTTTATTAATAGGAAAACATAGAATTTCATGTGCATTTGGTGTGCCGCGGTGGCGGAACTGGTAGACGCGCACGACTCAAAATCGTGTTCCTTCGGGAGTGAGAGTTCGATTCTCTCCCGCGGCACCATAACTAAGCTTTGATCATGAAGGATATTTATGATGTCTTAAAATCACTAGAAATCGATTATATCAAACACGACCACCCTCCTGTTTTTACGTGTGAGGAAGCTGCCAAGTATCACGATGTAATGAAGGGGGCTCATATTAAGAATATTTTTTTACGTAATAGAAATGCCAATAAACATTATTTGGTGGTTATCCCCGAAGAAAAAAGATTGGACTTAGATTTATTAAAAGGGAACTTGGGTGAATCCAAATTAGGTTTTGCTTCACCGGAACGTTTAATGAAATATCTTGGCTTAACTCCAGGGTCTGTCTCCATTCTCGGTCTTGTTAATAATGAGGAGAAGAATGTTATTGTGATTATAGATAATGAATTGTGGAAGACGGATGCAATCTGCTGTCACCCAAATGTAAATACCGCCACGCTTGAAATTAAGCGTGATGATTTGAAGAAATTTTTGGATTGGTGTGGGAATGAGGTGAGGTTTATGGATTTGTAAGAAATTAATTTAAAAACCCGAAG
>JAHJBZ010000055.1 GCA_018813295.1 Patescibacteria group bacterium
AATGATTCTCAGTGTTCAGCAACCGGTCAGTAATCTTTGCCGACCTGTAACTAAGCGATTACAAAAATCCCTATCCGCCAGTTGGCGGGAGAAGAATCTATGCCCACTAACCTTCAATGAAACAATGGTTTGGTGGTTACAGATTCTTCGTCTCCCGCTATGCGCATATTTGACAACCTAACGTAGTTAGATCAATATAATCAATAAATTATTGCTGGTAAAAATTTGTTTCCCGCGTTAAACAATACTGTATCATTTCAAGGGATGATATTTCGTCTAATTTTTGTTTGCCTAATACGTGCTTTGAACTGCTGATTTCAAAAAAATACGTTAGGTAAACAACTAAACACTCCCGGGATGCTAGTAACGCCTCGTGAAAATCTTGTAACTCTATTGCGTATAGAGTTTTTAACGCTTTATAGAAACTTAATCCTTGACCAGTCAAATCATACATTAACCTGGCAGTTATCCAGAGCATCTGCCATGCTAACACAATAAAAAATAGTTTTGATAAAATGTAGCACTCCAATCGTTCTTTCTTAACCTTCTTCACATGATCTATTTCACAAATCGATTTCCAGGTTTTAAACATTAATTCGATTTGCCAGCGCAAACGATATACAGGCCAAACATTTTCTTTTGGTATTTGATCCTGACTGGTATTGGTGATAAAAAGACTTAGTTCTGCTCGGATCTTCTGTTCTTTCGTTATATTTCCGCCACGACCTTCTCTAATACTGTCTCGTTTGGCTTTCTTTAAGCGTTTGGCATAAGCTTCCGGGGGCAACAAACATATGATCAACCGAGTTTTCAGTTTGTCTTTTGCTCCATAATAAACTTCTTTTTCCAGAACTGTTATATTGTGTTCTTTCATAAACTTAATTATTTCACTAAAATCGAGTTCAATATACTTTTGGTCGATTCGCTCGTAAATTTTGACCCCAATCTTCACACGGCAAAGATAATAAGCAAACCTTTTCATGAGTTTCTTAATTACTTTGGTATTCATATACGCCAAATCGCGCAGGATCAAATCACCAACCTGGGTCAATTCGATAGTTGCTAACGAATCGGTCGCATCCTGATCATTAAAAGCGTTGATTGACAGATCAGTTATGGCTCCACTTAATAATTCATATTCAAATTGAATTCGCATGGCTGCTTCTGATCCGTCGCCACCACTGCCACCATAATATTCCTTGAGTGACGGGTGTAATTGAAAACATACTGAATCCTTGACCAACACTCGGTTAAATTTACCTTGGAGAATACCCTTTGTCCCCCGGGACAGTTGAGTTGTTAATAGTTTTGATAAGGCGTTAGATAAAAATTGGACTGCATATTGATTAAATCGCTTGTCCAAGCCTTGCTTGGAAATCGTTATCGCATAATGTTTTTTCAGAATCAATGACAGATCGTCTAAACTTTGCTTTTTTAAATTAGTGTTATGAAAAATTAACAGATCAAGGAATATCGCCCCAGTAATTCGTTGCCCTCCGTGATAGTGCTCCCTTTGGATAAATGCACTATCTTTAGCTAATTGGTCAATGTCTTCAGTTTCAAAGAACTCCTCAAGTTCCGCGTCCAGATAATTGGTTAATTGTTGTATCTGTTTTTCTTTTAATTTCCTGGTAGTGGAATGTTGTCAACCCTATAATTATGAAATATTATATTGACTTTAATCTTATTTTTTCATATATTTAAACATTAAAAATCGAAGAAGTATCAGCCGGTCGCTTCTTCAAAAAAAAAATAAAAATTTTCAGACCGGCAAAAAAATTGAGGTGCTACCATGAGCACCTTGCCTTGCGGCCCCCTCGGGGGCCTGAACAGCGCAGAAATGCATGTTGTAAGTCCACATAATAACAATAGGATATGGACTTATATTGACAAGTATGCGCTAAGCGGGATCCTCAGAAAGACAAAAATTTGAGTTTTCGTTCACGCACTGTTTAAGGAACAACAATACCATATTCTCTAACAGTCTGCGCACTAAAATATCCCAATGCATTACTACTTATATTTGATGTGGGATTATACAATGTTACCGGGAAA
>JAHJBZ010000056.1 GCA_018813295.1 Patescibacteria group bacterium
CTTTAAAATATTAATATTTAACTAATAGAATTATGAATACCAGAGGTGTAAATGAGGTCAGAATAGGTCTAAATCCAGACCGGCTAGATGAAACTGAGATTGAGGCGATAAGAAGTGAAATTGCTGCCCAGCTTTCAAGCACACAAGTTACCTTAGATGGCGATCAGATCATAATTACGGGTAAAAATAATTTACATGTGCTTTTTGGCGGTCGCGATACGGTATCTATTAGTGTAGAAAGAAGTAGAGAGAGTATGTATAGGGTGTTAAGTGGATCAGATGATGTAGAAGTGATTACAGTTGATGGGGAGGAGGTTTGGTCTAATGTTACACAATAAATTCTATGGCAAAACTAAGAGAGATAAATACAAAAGAGGAAAGAAGCGTGCAGGATATTATTATCGATGCCCTTAAAGAGCATCCTGAACACTCTAAACTCTTATTGGGTATGTTATCGCCAAATTTTCCTAAATTAAATATACTTGCAGCAAATGCATCAGATGAGCTGAAGGATTTAGAAATGAGGGGCGAACAATTAGAAGCTGTTGCGGCAATACGCTTAGGACTTCGCTCGAATTCAGAAGGAGTAGGGAATATACTTATTGATGATGAACTTGCAGAGAGGATGGGTGTTTTGGATGAAGCAATTAAAATAGAATTTATATTTGATATTGTTAATGCTATTAGGGGTGAAGCAGCTAGAATACTTCATTTTTGTTTTTAATTTATACTTGACAAGATCACAATAAACATATAAAGTTTACCTCCTAAATACTAATTTTAAGACTATGTCTAAATTTCTCCGCCTAATATTAATATTACTTATCGCCCTAACGACCACACCATTCGCAAATGCACATGACCCTGTAGATCAGCCTCTGAATATTGAAGAGGTTACAATTTACACAAGCGGTCATCGTGTATTTGCTGAAATGGAAGTTTGTAACACTGGTTATGAACGCACAAGTTTCACAGCACAATTTAAGAATCTTGATCTAGGTTCTTTTTATAAACGCAATCTTATGATTGTGGATAATGGATGTGAAACATATGATATTGGTTTTACTGAAAATTTTACCCGTTCGGCTAATATAGATGATCAAATCAAAGTTTCTTTAGATAATATCTCAAGTGACAGTGGTGATTACACCGATGAACCAGATTCATTTTTTGCAACTATAGAAGATAACAATGCTGATTATAATACCTATGAAGGCGCATCTGATGTTTATGAAGCAGATGAGTGGGATTTTATTTACCATGAAACTGGAGTAAGAGTGAGAGTCACTTCTTACAATGGAGATTATGTAATGTTATTAGTTAATGGCATTATGTGGGGCGGTTTTGAAGAGTTAAAAATTTACGAAGGCAGAGATAAGGAAATTATCGCAGCCGACGGAACTCGTTTAACAATCACTCATGTTGGCAGAGGTGAAAGTAGAGATGTAAGTTTGATGATTGAGTCCTAAACAACGAAACGACGAGACGACGAAATAACGAAACGACATGAAAACATTCTTTAAATTCTGCCTTCTCATAACATTGTTTTACTGTGGTTTTGTGGTACTGGCTTTATCTGTTTCTGCAGATACCATTGTAAATTACGATATAAGCAGTGATACCCATTGGACGACTGATGGTAGCCCGTATTTGATTTATGCGGATAGTAAGCAGGACTTAACTGTTGTGCAGAATGCTACCCTTACAATTGATCCTGGCGTAACTGTAAAATTTAATTTGGATACCGGTTTAAATATCCGTGGTCAATTGATTGCTCATGGCAATTCGGATACCCCAATAACTTTCACTTCGATTTATGACAATGGTGGAAGCATCGGCAGTGCGTACCCTGGTGATTGGTATGGAATCGTAGTTAAAGGCGCGGACAGCGTACTTAAACACGTTCATATCAAATATGCTGGGAGGGACGGGTTTATTGGATATGATAAGCCTTTCTCACTTTATCTAAGTGGCTATAACACTCATTTTACCAATTCGATTGTGGAGGATGGGTATGGCAATGGTGTGTGGCTGGATTATTTTTATTACGGGCTTGTTCATAACAATGTAATCCGGAATCATGAGGAAAATGGGGTGGTTATCAGCCATAGTTATGTGGATATGTATAACAATGCAATTCAGGGTAATGGCAAAAACGGTATTTCTCTGGAAGATCGTTCTCAGGCCAATTTTTCTCACCGCAAAGTAAACATCCATTCGAACTCAATTCAGTGGAATGAGGGAAGTGGTATTTATATGAATACACTACTTGCACCGGAAATTCATGATAATGAAGTTAGTTATAACGGAACGGGAATTAATGTGCAGACCGGTTATCCAAGAATTCATCACAACAATATTTTAGACAATTATATTGGGGTGAAAGTTAAAATGAATTGGCCACTCGTTATTTCCAACAACAATTTTGAAAATAATGAGAGCTATGACATCCAGGTTGAATCTTTTGCAGATTACTCTGGAGTTATTGCAGAGGATAATTGGTGGGGGTCAGATGAACCAAGTGTGGGAGATGAAATAACAACTGGTGTTAATGCTGATTCCTGGCTTTATGAAGCAGCTGAAATAATTAATTAATTTTATATTATGGGAAATACAGAACTTGACCCACAACTTTTAGCAGATTCTGAAACTAGTTTACAACAGGTTCTTAATGAGCGCAGAGATGCAAATATGGGTACTGAGAATTTAATGGAATTGGTTCGTTCTGCCATTGATGTACTTTGTTGCAGAGAAGATGCCCCAAACGGAATAAGGAGAGTCAGAATGGCATTAGCTCAAATGGATATTGATAATATGGAATCGGTTGCAAAGCGAGAGGATTAATTTACAATTTACAGTTCACAATTTACTCCCGCTAAGCGGGATAAAATTTAAAATTGTAAATTGTAAATTTTATTTAATAACACCCCAACACTTTTAACTTCGCGACCTTTCTCTTTATCTGACCGAGTGCTTTTTTGACGTTTGGTTTGTTGATATTGCCTTCAAAATCTATATAAAAAACATATTCACCTGGTATCTTGGAGTTTGGTCTGGACTCTATTTTTGTCATGTTCACCTTATTGTCTGCAAAACTTTGTAAAACGGAGTAAAGGGATCCTGGGGAATCTTTGTCGAAGTTAAATGCAATTGAAGTCTTACGACATTTTTCCCGCCGCGGCGGATTTACAACATTTTTCAATTGAGATTTTTCATTTCCTTTCAAGACTGCGAAATACGTTGTATTGGATTTGTTATCTTCGATGGAGTCTTGAATAACGGTAAGGCCGTGTATTTTTGCAGCAAAAGGTGATGCGATGGCTACAGAATCTTCTCGTTTTTCACGAGCTACCCTTTCCAGCGCGGCAACCGTGCTGGCGACTGGAATGCGGGCGGCTTTAGCGATATGTTTATTGATAAATCCCCTGCTCTGGAGTAATGGTTGCGGGTGAGAGTATATGATTTGAATTTTTGATAACGGTACTTTTTTTATTCCGACAAGGGCGAGGTGAATTGGCTGTGAAATAACTTTTTCTATCCATATATTATTATGATAAAGCTCATCCAATGTTTCGCGCACGGAACCTGTGAGGCTGTTTTCTATTGGGACAAGGCCTTCTTTGACTTTGCCCTTTTTGATTAATTCAAACACCTCAGCAATTGATGAAACGTAGTCGGGTTTAATTTTTGGACGGTAGTTTTTCAGCGCCATATCGGAATAAGTGTTTTTGGGACCCAGGACGGCGATATCGCCTTTGGGTTTATCGGACGTGGTTGGTAGTTCGGGGATAAGATTGAGGTAGGAGAGGAGCTTGTCGCTTTCTTCCATTGCCGTTTTACAAAAACCATCCAAATATTTCGCACATTTTTTAAAGATGTCGGTATTTCCTTTGATATTTTTCTGATCGATGGTTTTTGCCAGCTCTTCACAACTTTTTATGAAGCTTTTTATGACTTTAGAGCTGGATGGATTTTGGATTTGAATGTTTGCGTAGAGATTTGGATCTTGATTTAATATGCGCCCAATCATATCTAGTTCCAGTCGGTAAACGGGACTTTCGTATGAGATGAATTTTTGAATTGGTATTTTGGACTTTCTTAAAGCATCAACTAATGCGATATCGGAAAAATGCGTAAGTGCCTGAATATATGCCATGAACTCATCATGTTTTTTGGCAGGCAGCTCGCGGACTATTACTTTGTTTTTGGCTAGTAAATCTTTGAGCCAATTAAACCATTTCTTGCCTTTTCCGGGACAAAGTATTGCCAGTTGTCCCTCTATTGGTGCAGTTGGACCGAATAACGGATGACAGCCAAGATATGAAGCTTTAGTTTTTTTCATCGCCTCCATTGGGAAGACTTTGAATGAAGTTAGGTCCATCAGTAAGCCGGATTTTTTGATGTGTGGAGCCACCTCCCTGATTACTTCTTCGGTTTTATCGATTGGAACGGAAATAATTACGACATCGGCTTTTTTGGCTACCTGACGGTTTGTTAGCTTTGTCTGTTTATCGCTTATAATGACGGAATATCCATTTCGTTCAAAAAACTCGGTAAAGTATTTACCCATTTTTCCTTTTCCGCCTATGATTCCTATTACCGGTTTTTCCATAGATTCGTGCTACTTAATATTTAAAAATACAATCCCGAGTAACACGGTTGCTATCCCTAAAAATTGCCATCCGGAAATATGTTCTTTAAAAACAAAATATCCCATTATCGTAACCAGGCCAACTGAAATGGCAATCCACAAAACGTTCGTTACCGCAGATCCTTCGTATTTTAGTGCCAAAGCGAAAAAAAATCCTGCAATAGCAAAACCCAAACTGCAAAACACAAGATAAAAAGGTTTATATGTAATGCTCCACATTTTACCAGCGAGTATCGCTAAAAGATCAAATGTATTGATAAGTGCGATATAAAAATAAAATTTAGCCATTTCAAATGAGTTAACTGGTGTTAGTTTAACAGATAGCTCCTTGCTGGAGTCCGCCGCGGCGGATAGATTGGTCTAGCAAGCTTGAGACGCTGGACTCCACTACAAGTGCGCTCCATCATAATACAAATTTTCAGGGATTATTTCTTAGGTTTATCCTCTTTCTTTCCATCCTTCATCTTTCTTATCTCCACTCTCTAACTTTTTAATCGGCTGGCTCCAGCGTAATATTTTATCTTCAACTATTTCACGTGGTTTACAGTAGCGCTCACGTGATAGGCGGATGATTTTCTCACTACGGCCATCTTCTGTGTTGAATTCTGGTGGTGGCAATGTTGCAATTGAGAAAGTTTTACTTGGCATTCCATCAATCATTAACTTGGTGTAGCAGTTATATTTTGGCAGAGCTACGATGTCATTTGGAAGTACCTCTTCGGAAAATTGGTTTGAGAAATATTCCGCGTCATCAAAGCCGACTTGGAAACAGAGAGATGTACCCACATTACCAAAAACTGCGTCTCTAACCTCATCCGGCATTTGCGCCACATACTGATTGGCCATAGTAAGATTGAGTTTATACTTACGAGCTTCGGAAAGAATGGTTGCAAATGCATCTGTTGCAAAGTTTTGGAACTCATCGACGTATAGATAGAAATCCTTACGATCTTTTTCTGCAATACTAGCCCGGCTCATCGCATCCAATTGGAATTTTGTGATAAGCATTGAACCAAGTAGGCTGGAATTATCCTCACCAATTTTACCCTTGGAGAGATTTACTACGATAATTTTCCCCGTATCCATCATAAAACGGATATTTACAGTGGACTTTACTTGCCCAACTATATTGCGAATCATTGGTGATGATAGGAACTGACCAACTTTGTTTTGAATTGGTGATATTGCTTCGGTTCTTTGGCGGACTTCAAAGTTCCCAAATTCATCTACCCAGAAGCTTTTAACCATTGGGTTTTGGACTTTGTCGATGACTTGTCTGCGATATTTATCATCGACGAGAATTCTCATGATTCCGAGCATGGAAGTGTTTGGGTATTCTGCAAGTGCAAGTAAACAGTTTCTAAGAATGTGCTCAAGACGCGGCCCCCAGCTTTCGGAGTACATTTTTTTGAACACACCAAGAAGACCTGATGCCATTAAGTTGCGTTGGTTAGGATCCTCGGTATATTCCAGCATATTAAATGCAAATGGATGGGCGACATCTGAAGCATCTAAAATCACAACATCGTTCGTGCGACTCGCGGGCACAAAATTAATAACTGCATCGGCAAGATCCCCATGTGGATCTACAACCGCAACTCCTTTTCCACTACAAACATCTGAATAAATCATGTTTTCTAAAAGCACGGATTTACCCATACCGGTTTTACCAATGATATATACGTGACGACGGCGATCTACTGTCTTAATTCCAAACAATTCACGATGACCTCTGAAATTTGTTTTACCGATAATTGTTAATTCATCATCCGGCACGGAACCTGGGATTGGAATATCATGAGGTGGCTCTAATTTTCTTGAATTTACCCAAAATAAATTTGGTGTACCGACATCCATAGAAGGCATATGGTAGAGAGTTGCAATTTCCTCAACATTAAGAAACATTGGTTTTACAATCAATCTTTGCTGATAGCGTCTTAAAATGCTAGCATTGCTTTGATTTATCCTTGCAATCTCAAGACTATTTAAATTTGGCAGATCGAATTGTTTAAAGCTGCCAAAAATTTCATTAAGTTTAACTTCCGCCGTATCAATATTTTCTCTGCGCGGAATATAAACTATACGTATGCTTGTTTCATAAGTCAGCCTTGTAACTTTATCTACAGCTGCGGAGACTGGATCTTCGCGATCATGCATTCGTGAGACTTCTTCATGTAAATCCTGGTCGGTACTGCTTTTCATGCTCAGTTCACCGGTTTTAAACCCTCTTATTGTCCAGAAAAGCAAATAAAGAGGGGTGTAAAATAAACGCTTCCAGAAACCTCTGGCCAAATAAATTCTTGTAGCCAGTTTTTCTAACCAAAATATATTTTTAAATAACCCATGATTAACAATTCTTAAGCATTTCAACCCCCTTTTCCTCCACCAATCCCCTGTTGGCTGCATGGCAATTTGAATCCAGGCTTGCTCGTCTGTTGCATTCAGCTTGGAAAGAGTTGCTGTAATACCAGCCATGGTTTCCGTTGCAACACGGGTTAATTTGTCTTCGAATTGGGGATAGCGTTTTATTGGATAAACGTCGGGGTCATCAAATCTAAGCTCAGCCGTAACGGCACAGCGCAGCATTTCTGACGTTTTTTTCTGAATAACGGCTGGCAATGTGGTGGATCCAGGAGCTGGCGCTTCAGCCTCTTGCCCTTTTCCCTGAATTAACCCCTCATAAGTTGAGATTGGCTGCGCGGCATAATCTTCGACTTCTTCAATTTCCACATCGGGATACTGGGCATAAATTTGACTTTCAATTACAGTTTTATAGCGTCTTGGAGCCCAGATAAAAAATTGGATTTTGTTTTTTACATTAGCAATTTCTAAACTAATTCTTGGTTTTGGTCTGCCCATCATGTAATCCCACCAACTATAATTCTCTCCTATTCCATGCAATGCCGCAAATATCTGCTCAGCAACAATAGGCCCGCGTTCATTCAGTTTGGAGACGGCTACACGCAGGACAACAGATTCTATTTTTCTGTTATTGCTGTTTAACCGCATACTGCGGATCATATGGAATCCGATATATAGAATTGCGATTGCACCAACTATGATAAATGGAAGGGGAATTGGCATATTTTGTTTTACTGTCTTATTTTAACTGATTTTCAGCTAAATACATAGAAAACGATTATAATTATTCTTATAATTATAGCATTTTTTTGGCTTTATTTCAATGGTTTCATGCTATTTTTCGTCTTTCTTATCATCTTCTTGCTCTCCTTGCTCTCAAATTCCTTCTCCTTACGTTTTCTGATGCTTCAAAACGTGTGGATCGTGAGTCTCTTTGGAGCTCTTCAATTACTTCTTCTACTTCTTCATCAGTTTGTGTTGCTGCAGCTTCTTGGGATGCATGACGGAATATGGGAAACATATATCTTTCTCTAACAATTTCATCCATAAATGCTTCTAATTGCTCTGTAGTAAGGCCTTCTGTTCTTTGTTCGGCAAATATTAATTCATTAATCTCTCCTTTGGCTCCTTCTCTTCGTAAACGCATGCGTGTTCCGTCTACAATTTCGACAGTACAATCATCTCTTTCTGCAATTCTTGTGATATTTTCTGTCTCATTGGTGACATTATCTACTTCTTTTGGGGGCATATTTTTATGATTATTAACTAAAGGAGTGGTATTTTACAAGTTTTGGTTTCGGAAGTCAACATTTTCTGAGGGAGCAATGGCTCTGCCTTGGTTCCGAAGCTAAACAGCCGACGAACCAGGGCAGAGCCCATGCTCCGTCGTAGTGAATTTGGGATTTTTCCTGCGCCGCTCCCGGAGTTGTCGGGTGGAGGGCGCAGGAAGGGTGGTGTGTCGTAGGTGCCCGTGTTGTTGAGGGTGGCCATTAGTCTAGATCCTTAAAGAGCACGAACATAAGGATCATGACGAATCCTAGTGCCGATACTCCCCAGATGGCCCTCAGCCAGAGGGGGTGGTCGGAGTTGGTCTGGGGCGGGGTTTCTGAGGGTGAGGTCTGGCTGGCCTCGTCGTGCTCGGCCACGACTGAGGTGTCGGGCTCATCTTCGCCATGGGCTTCGCAGACCCCCAGCAAACCAACCACCGCCCCCAGTAGGATTAACAGCATTAGCCTTCTCATTCGTCAGCCTCATCCTCGGGCCTGCAGGCTAGAACCCAAAGAAATCCTATGGCCAGCACGATGCAGAATCCGCTGACAATAGCCCTCATGCTGATAGGGAGGGTTCTGTAGACCTCGGCGGAATCGTCGTCGCCGAAATCGTCGGTTAGGGTGGTCTCCTCGCTGCTGTCGCCTGCGGGGCCGACCAGCGCTGAGCAGGCCGGCATCGCTACCATGACTAGTAGTAGTATGACTATCGTTTTCATTACTACTCCTAAACTATGGGAACCTTATGGCATTTATCATAAGGAGAAGTGCCAGGACACCACCGAAGATCAGGACGAAGATCTTCAAGCCCCGCCGCTCGTTGGTGGGGGTGGTGGTGGCAACAGGCACATCCCAGGTTACACCCGGGTTGTCAACAACGTCCTCACAGATCAGGGTCCTGCCAATAGACAAGGCCTCCAGATCTGTGAAGATGAAGTCCGATGGAGCCGGGTACTCCTCCTGGGGTGGGGTAGCCTTGGCCACACCCGCGATGAGCAAAAGCGCGACTATTAGCCACGCAGTTGCACCGATTACGTTCCAAGCGTTCTTCGTCATATCGATCAGTTCTCCAAATTTCAGGAATACTATTTCAATTCCTGCTTATTTACTAACCGTTTGGCACCTTCACAGAGAGGGCACCTAGAAGCATCTAAAAACTAGTCACGACCCTAAAAGTTAGGACGTAAAAAGCAAGTGATGCAAACCACGTGTCTCTCTGTGAAGTAAATATGATTTGAAAGAGCAGTGTTATATTTTTACATTTTTTTTGTGTTTCGTCCATTTTTCTTTAATTAATAGGGTGAATGGGGTAGAATACGATTCCGAGTAGTGGCTCGCATAGTTGCTCGAATAGTGGTCCGCCGCGGCAGATGGTCCACAATACGAGCCACAGCGAAGCACGAGCCACTATTCGAGCCACAATCCGAAATATGAAATATTACATCCAAACCTACGGCTGCCAGATGAATTACTCCGATTCGGAGAGGCTCACTACTGTGCTTGAAAAATTGGGGTATGAGAAGTGTGATCATTACAACAAGGCTGATCTCATAATCCTAAACACCTGTTCGGTAAAACAGAATGCGGATAATAGAATTTATGGACTTGGTGAGCCGTTTGCGGAACTTAAAAAGAAGAATTCCAATCTCAAAATTGGTATTACCGGTTGCGCTATTCGAAAAGGCACTGGTATTCGGGGTGAATGTAAGGAGCAGATTTTTAGGCGCATGCCGACGGTTGATTTTACTTTTAAAATTAAAGATTTACCCCAGCTGCCAAATATCTTACGCGAGCTTCATCAGGTAGAAGGGGCGGATGAAGTGGATGATTTGCTGAGCTACTTTCATATTGATCCAACTGTAGCAAATATTGCTCAGGTTTTTATTCCAATTATGAGCGGGTGTAATAATTTTTGCTCATATTGCATTGTGCCGTATGCAAGGGGGAGGGAGGAGAGTAGGGATATGGCAGAGATTTTGGAAGAGGTGGAGAAAATGGCTAAAAGAGGTGCAAAAGAAGTTAATTTGGTTGGGCAAAATGTGAATACTTATAAGCCAGGTGATAGGAGTCCGGACTCGGTTGACACACCTTTTACACAACTTTTAAGACGAATTGATGCGGTGGATGGAATTGATAGAATTCGGTTTTATACCGTGCACCCAAAAGATATGACGGATGATGTGATTAGTTTGTATGGGCAGTTGCCGAGTATGGTTCCACATCTTCATCTTCCTGTTCAATCCGGATCCAATTCAGTTCTTGGACGAATGAATCGACTTTATACGGTTGAGAAGTTTAAGGAATTGGTGAAAAAAATGAGAGAGCGAATGCCAAATATGTCTATTTCGACCGATATCATTGTTGGTTTTTGTGGAGAGACGGAAGAGGAGTTTATGGAAAGTTATAATTTGATTAAGGATGAAAAAATTGATCTGGTTTATGTTTCAAAATACTCGGAAAGGCCCGGTACATTGGCGCAAAAGGAGCAGAAGGACGATATTTCTCCTGATGTGAAAAAGGATAGGTTTGAAAGGATCACGGAAGTTATGAAAGGAGTTTCCCATGAATATAACCAACAGTTTTTGGATAAAACTGTGCAGGTTTTGGTCGAAAAAGTTGATAAGGGCTATGCTAGTGGCAAGATTCCGGAGTATAAGATGTGTAGATTTAAGGCGGACGACCATAATTTAATCGGACAATACGTTAATGTAAAAGTTGATAAGGCGATGGAGTGGTGCCTTGAGGGCGCTATCGCTTGATTTAAGAATATTGTTATCCTTGCCCTTGTGGCAAATTAGCGATTTTTGATTTTAGAAGTAGTTTGAAATCTTTGAAGTAAAATAAGTTATCTAAATTTGAAAAAAATGAAGCAAAATAAGTTATCTTTTTGTGTCTTATTTATGGCTAAGATCAATTATAATCTTGCATTTTGTTTTTAGGTGATGTATAATAAAATTGAAAAAAATGAAGCAAAATAAGTTATCTATATAAATGAAATATATCAACAGAAAAGTTATCAAGGGGAAGGCTCAGTACTATATACAATATCAGGGATATTCAAAATATATTGGTTCATTTTTACCAACTAATTTAAAAGAGGAGCTTTCAAATTTTTTTATCGAGTTAACCGAAAAAGAAAGTGATAATTTGCCTGACAATATAAAAAATGAATTTAAATATGGCGGGTTAGATAAATTGGAAAAATTACACTATCTTCATATTGCTTTAAATCATGACCTGCTAAAAAAAGAGCATGATAATTTTTATAATGAATTCATAAAGTTATATACTTACCACTCAAATAGGTCGGAAGGCTCAAAAACAACCAAAAGGGACATTGATAAATTTATTTCAAAGAAAATCAAATCTCCAAAAACCAAAACAGATCAAGAAATTTTTAATTCCTTTTTGGCTTTTAATTTTGCCATTTCTAGTGAAATGAAATGGAATATGAAATCAATAAAACATATTCATGCTCTTTTGCTAGATGATATTGATCCATTAATTGCCGGCAAATGGAAAAATGAAGACAACGTCGCACCTGGTCAGCAATTTACAACTGAATATAAAAAAGTTCCTGATGCTATGAAAAATTTAATTGCGTGGCTTAAGTCTGAATTTAAGAAAAAAACATATCCTCCAAAAATTGCTTTGCAATTTTATGTGAAACTTGAACATATTCATCCTTTTTTAGATGGAAATGGCAGAGTGGGAAGAATATTACTTAACGCTATTCTTCATAAATTCAATTACCCACCTATTGTATTTTTTAGTGAAAACCATCAGCAACACTGTACGGGAATGAAGCATGCCATCAAAGGAAGATGGGAAAAGATGAATAAACATTTTTTGTTACAGGTCAGGAAAACAAACGATTCCCTATTCAGGAAAATTTTGCCATAATTAAACTTGCACAAACAAACATGAAAATCGCAATAGTTACAGATTGGCTCACGAATTACGGTGGCGCGGAAAGCGTTATCAGTGCTTTTCATGATCTTTTTCCTGATGCGCCAATTTATACAACCATGTATAAGCCGGAGAAGATGAGGGAACTTGGAAAACTTAAGAATGTGAAGACGACTTGGCTAAATAAAATCCCGTTCGTAAAACATCAATGGATGCTTAGTTTGATGCCGACTGCCGTTGAGATGATGGATTTAAGTGATTATGATATTGTGCTTTCCAGCTGTCACAGCGTGAGCAAAGGGGTTATTACAAAGCCGGACGCGTTGCATATTAGCTACTGCCATACGCCGATGAGGTATGCGTGGGAGAGTTGGGATTTTGAGACAAGACTGAAAAAGTTTCCTCGAATTTTACATAAATCAATCCGTAAACAGATTAAAGTTATTCGGGAGTGGGATTATTGTGCAGCACAAAGAGTGGATCAGTATATTGCCAATTCATCCCATATAGGTAATCAGATCAAAAAGTATTATAAGAGGAATTCGGATGTGATTTATCCGCCAGTGCATACCGAAAAGTTTAAACCGATCAGCAATCCGACTGAAGACTTTTATCTCGCAGTTGGCAGGCTTATTCCATATAAGAAATTTGATTTGATCGTGCAGACTTTTAATAAGTTAAAAAAGCCTGTGAAGATTGTGGGCACCGGTCCTCAGCTTGAAAAAATTAAGGACATGGCGAAGGATAATGTTGAGGTTTTGGGTTATGTGGATGACAAAAAGCTAATTGATTTGTATGCGAATTGTAAGGCATTTTTATTCCCTCAATTGGAAGATGCAGGTATTGTACCGCTTGAGGCTATGGCGGCTGGCAGGCCGGTTATTGCGTTAAATAGAGGGGGGAGTCTGGATACTATGATCGATGGAAAAACTGGTGTGCTTTTTAAAGAGCAGACTGTAAAGAGTCTGTCGGATGCTATTAAGAAGTTTGAAAAGATGAAATTTGATCCCAAATTCATTCGTAAACATGCGGAGAAATATGATGTGGAGATTTTTAAGGAGAAAATTAAGGATTATGTGGAGAAGGAGTGGGAGAAGTTTAATTTAACATTTAAATGATAAATGATAATTGTTAAATGTTAGATACTTAGTTTCTTCTTACTTTTGGTTATACTTGGGTCTTTGCTGTAATAAGGCTCAACTAACTCGTATGTTTTTTGTGGTGAGATGTCAGTTTTTTGGATTATAAGCTGCCAAGTTTCCTCAGGTGAACGGAGGTCGGTGATTTCTTTAAAATCGGATGGGAGCTTTGTTTTGTGGTCATCGGATAGATCTCCCAACCACAATGCTTTGCCTGATAATTGGTCGATTGGTTTGATATCTGATTTATTTTTTTCTACGACATAAACCTCATCTTTATTCATGGTTTGGAGGTATATAAAATCAGACTCATCTGTGCGATGACTCCACCATTCATCCGTCCGTAGGCCGATTATTGGGATTTTGAGCTGGTGTGCAAATTGGTTTGCAATTGCAATGCCGACCCGGAGACCGGTAAAACTGCCAGGACCTTTTATGATGAAGACTGCCTCTAAATCTGATAGTTGGATTTTGGCTTTTTGGACGAGTTCATCGATCGTTTTTAGAGTATTTTCGGAAACATTCTTGGGATCGAGTTTGGCATAAAATGATGTTTTACCAATAAGCGTAATTCCGGCGGCCGGTGTTGTGGTGTCTATGCATAAATACATATTGTGGCTCGTGCTTCGCTGTGGCTCGTGCTTCGCTGTGGCTCGTATTGTGGACCATCCGCCGCGGCGGATCACTATTCGAGC
>JAHJBZ010000057.1 GCA_018813295.1 Patescibacteria group bacterium
CGATCGATTACAATTGAGAAACTGACGGAAAAGATGATTTTAAAATGATTTTCGTTTTACTGTGGATTCGCCCTATCGGGCTGTGGATTCGCTTCGCTGTGGATTAATCATTCCACAGTCCCGTAATCGGGACGCATCCACAGGCGTTAGCCGCATCCACAGCGTAGCGAAAATAATTTTAAACTATCTTCACCTGAATCCTCTTATCCACTTTTTCCTGAAGTGTATTTTCAACAAACATTAATGTTCCTGTGGAGGCCATTGGACAACCTGCACATGCTCCTTGGTAGCTAATGTGAACTTCAAGGCCTTTTATATCCATAATTTCAAGTCCCCCATCATGCATAGCAAGAGCGGTATAAACTTCGTCTTCTAGGGCGTCATTCACAAGTTTCACTTGTTTATCGATTTTAAGTTCTTCGAATTTAGCCATATTAAGTTTTTAGGGGCATCTATGATAATCAATTGGACTACTTTCCGTCAATAGATCCTACAGGAATTGCCTTATGTTTCATAACTGAGTAAAGTCCGGCGAAGATGATAACAAGTCCGCCAACCTGATAAAGGGTTGGAATTTCTTTTAGGAAAGCTCCAGCTAAGATTATACTGAAGGCCGGGAAGGTCATTACCATGATAATTGCTTTGGAAAGATCCAATCTTTTTAAGCCTTTGTACCAAATAATTTTTGTTATTCCGGAAATTAAAAGACCGTTGAGTAAAATTATAAACCAGTAATCACGCATAATTTGAATTAGATCAATTCCTCCAATTATTATTCCATCCAGCCAGAGGCTTATTAAAATTAATGCCATTCCTCCAAACAATGAACGGAGGAAGAGAATGGTGATTGGGCTAACCAATTTTAGTGCCTTTTTGGCATAAATATTACCTATTGGGTAAAAGGCTGTAGCCGCTACAATAAGCAAATCTCCTACATTTAATTTAAGTGCTCCATTGTATATAACAAGTATTGTTCCGCATAATACTGCCAAACCACCAAAAAGTCTGCGCTGTGTTATTTTTTCACCAGCTATCCAGGTAAATAAAAGTGTAAAAATAATTTCAGCCTGAAGCAGAATGCTTGTATTTATACCCGAAGTCATCTTTGTACCTGAGTAAATTAGAGCCAGAGGTACCACTACAACAAAGATAACCACCATACTAATTGGGAACCATGCTTTTTTAACGAATATTTCTTTTAAATCCTTTTGGTAAACAAGAATTGCAAACATCATTATTGCAGTAACGATCGCACTTATTCCCGCATAAAATATGGCTGGCACAAAGTGTGTAGCATAATTAATGAGTATTGGGAAACCAGCATGCAGAAGAACGCTGATCATTACGTACATTTCGCCAATGCGCTCCTGATCTTTGGTTCTAAATAATCTCATTTTGATTTTCGTTTTCGGTTAAGGTTTGTTCGGATTCACTTCTCATCTTTTCCTTAATTTCCTGAACCTCATCGAGCAATTTTATAAAATCTTCTTTTGGCATAACCTCTGTGCCGACTAGGCCTAATTTGAGATTTGAATCTTTCTTTTTAAGCAATTTATTCAAATACCAGAATCCTCCGAAGAAGTATAGAAGCATAATTGGAATATGTAGTGGTATGCCGATAAGAGTTACGTTAATTGAGAGGATATAATCGTAAATTGCATGGAGGAATATGGCTGAAAATAAGCCAATAATAATCATTTCGTCGTGATAAACATGTGATTTTTTTAAATGAAGTACTCTTTTTAAGAATTGCAGGACTGGATGCCTTTTTCTTTTCATGTGTTCGATCTGAAGCATAGGCGATGCAAAAAATGCCATACCAAAGTAGTAACCCAGTAAGCCAGAACAAAGAACATGAACCATAGTTACAATTGTGACTCGGAACATTGCAAAGGCGGCAAAGGTGCCAGCAGAAAGCTGACCCCACTGCTTTGTAAAATAAACGATATTTTCGAAGAATGCGAACCCAAGAGCGGCAATAATTGCAAGTTCTATTACATCATCAATTGATTTGAAAAATCTGTAATTAATAAATTTCATAATCCAGAACTTGAGGAACTCCTCCATTACACCAACGCCTACAAAACTTAGGAATAGAGCAAAAAACGGACTGCTTGAAAAGAGGTTGTTGATATTTTGCCTGAAATCAACCGGATCAACTTTAAAGAAAATTAGGTTGATTGTTTCATCCCAATACCCCTGATAAACTAAAATTAATTTCGCAGCCAGCATGCCGCCCAAAAACGTAATAACCACAAGCCATTTATTTTCGTGATGTCTGTGCAGGAAGAGATATATCCATATTATGGCTGGGATGATAGCGAGGAGGAATACTATGATGTGCTTTGCTTCTAATTCCATGTTTCTATTGTGGCACTATGGTGGAGCTATTGTGGCACTTTTGTGGATTATCCACTATTGCGCCACGTGAAGCGGCTCCACAATTGCGCCACTATTGATAATTAAACTAGTTCAGATGTTATATAGTGTGTCCCAAGACTTTCGGGACGGTTTTGACATGCTTCAATAATTTTATAACAAATTAATTGACGATGCTGAATACGATAATCGCGTGCGGGGATGGAGATTATTTGTTTTTTGGCTTTTTCAAGCCCTTCCGTAGTCCTGATTATTCCAACGTGTTTCCACATTATCTGCCCCAGGCGTTTACTGTAGGCCATGACCTGATCCATTGGTTCGATGACAATTTTAGGTATATCTAGCGGAATAGTAGTGTCGATTAATTCCGCTTGCTCTGATTCTAAGTTGCCTCCAAGTGCGCTTGCAGCAGCCTGAGAAAAAACAACCGCTTCCAGAAGTGAATTGGAAGCCAGACGGTTTGCGCCATGAACTCCGGTGCAAGCCACTTCGCCAACTGCAAAAAGACCTGGTAATTTTGTTGCCCCTGTCAGGTCGACAGGAATTCCGCCGCAAGCATAATGGGCAACAGGGATAATTGGAACAAGGTCTTTTCCTAAATCAAAACCGTATTCCTTAACGCGTTTATAGATATTTGGAAAATGTTTTTTAATGTTACTGGCTTCGTTATGGCGCATGTCCAAGTAAACAGGGCCATTCATAAGTTCAAAATAAACAGCTCGCGACACTAAATCCCGCGGAGCTAATTCCGCACGTTTATCAAATTTTTGCAGAAATGACTCTCCTCTTTCATTAACTATTCTGGCGCCAAATCCCCTTAATGCCTCTGATAGTAAAAAATATCGATTGTTATCCGGTTTGTCTAAAGCTGTCGGATGAAATTGTATAAATTCTATATCTTTTAATTCCAGGCCGACATTAGCCGCTAAAGCTAATCCATCGCCTCCTGAACCTGTGGTATTTGTAGTTTTTTCGTATAACTGACCGCAGCCGCCTGTTGCGAGAATTGTGTTTTTAGCAAAAATTGGGGTTATTTCTTCGTTTTCCTCATGACGCACAAAAGCTCCATAGCATTTTCCGCTGTATTCTATGAGCTCTATTGCTTCGGTGTCTTCCTGAACGGTGATATTTTTTTTCTTCTTAACAGCTTTGATTAAATGATTCAGAATGTCTTGTCCCGTATAATCGCTTGTACGCAAAACTCTTGGGAATGAATGCCCAGCTTCTAAAACCGGATCTTCCTGAAACTCAACTCCAATAGATTTCAAAAAATTGATAGCTTTTGGGGCATGCGCTACCAAATATTTAACCGCAAACCCATTGCAGTGACCTGCTCCGGCTATCGTTGTATCTTCGGCATGACTTTCAAAGCTGTCTTCCTTATCCGTTACCGCAGCAATTCCGCCCTGCGCCCAATATGTATTGCTTTGTTTTAGTTTGCCCTTGGTTATAACCAAAACCTTCCCAAATTCACTCAAAGAATGAGCTACAACAAGCCCGGCTATCCCTGCCCCTACAACGAGAAAATCTGTTTTGGTTTCTGTTTTTGTCATGTAGATATTTTACTGGGGATATTATAGGTTATTTTTATCTATTCGAAAAGCTCACTATGACTTCCGATTTGAATTAAGTGCAAAACTAAATCATCGTGGCTATATTTGTAAACTAAAAGCAAGTCAGATTCTATATGCAATTCATAAGTACCTTTATACTTGCCTTTTAGTGGATGTACATTGAAAAAA
>JAHJBZ010000058.1 GCA_018813295.1 Patescibacteria group bacterium
AAACCGCCATATCTGGGTAATAAAGTATAAAATCCACGAAAAAGGCCACATCTGGGGGTATCGAGAGTCCAGATTAAGTCATAGGACCAAAAAGCCCTTAGTCGTGAGTAAAATCTTCGCAGCGCCTTGCGTGAGCAAGGCGCGTAGATCCCCGAGTGACACGGCGACTCGTAGTCCTTTTCAGGAGAAAAGGACGAAGATCCCCGAAGTGAAATGGCTTCAGGCCATTTTCACTTCGGGGGATGCCGTGCTCACGAGGGGGCACTCTCGCCATTTTTTATTTACGACCTCAATTTCCCATTTCAACTTTTATAATTCAGAGGATAGCAACAGTAGAGAAAGACCTTTCAACTCTCCACAGGAGAGTCGAAAGCCGATAAGCCCCGGTCGTGAGTTTTATATATAAAGAGCATTTGGACTCACTCAAATCTCACTCCTGCAATTATTAGTTTAGATTACTTTTCAAGCAAATTGATCCTGTGAAGAATACTCCAACTAGGATGCGATACTTTATCAATTGAAATATAAAGATAGACCGTTTATTAATTTCTCCCAATGTAATCAAAAATGCTCGAGAATTGGTTGATGTCCTGCCTGGAATTAATATTGAAAATAAAATGTTATATGGTAGTATTATGATATAGTAAAATTACTATATCGGAATATTATAAAGATGATGGTATCTAACAAAGAAGCGACGCTATTGGGATTGCTTTCGGAAAAATCTAAACACGCATACGAAATCGAAAATGATATTAAAGAAAGAGATATGAGATATTGGACCGAAATATCAATGTCATCTGTTTACAAACTACTAAATAAGTTGGAGAAAAAAAACCTTCTAAAGAGCGAGGTAAAGCTATCCAATAAGAATGTTGTTCAAAAAATCTATTCGTTAACCGATCAGGGGAAGATAGTATTTGAAAATAAGGTGAAAGAACTGATTTCTGCTTGGCAACCTTCGATATATCCAATTGATATTTCATTAGCTAATTTGAGTTTATTAAAGAAAGAACAAGTGATTGAAGGACTCGCTAAATATATGGAATCACTTGATAATGAGGTTAAGTGTTATCAGGAACTAGAAAAATTCCTTATTGACAACAAATGCACCTTGGGTAATATCCAACTTGCCACTAGAAGAATTTATATGCTGAAGGGCGAAAAAGAATGGCTACAAGGATTTATTCTAAAATACAAATGAAAATGATTTTATTATTCTATAACAGACAACACATATATGCTATGTGAATCCCAAATAAAATACATACCAGATCTTGGGATAATAAATATCTCCATAAACCCAAAAATAAATCTTGATGATTATGATATGAAAGGAATAAAGTCATTCACATGAATCACGATATGATTATCATCAAAAATGCAAAAACCCATAATCTAAAAAATATCTCTCTTGAAATTCCCAAGAACAAGCTCGTTGTTTTTACTGGTGTCTCTGGTTCGGGAAAATCCTCCCTTGTTTTCGATACGATTTATACCGAAGCGCAAAGGCAGCTTATTGAAACCTTTTCTTCATTTGCCAGAGCAAGAATGCCAAAATTGACAAAACCACCTGTTGATGAAATTAAGAATATTTCGACTGCGATCGTCATCGACCAAAAAAGGATGGGAACGACATTAAGAAGCACAGTTGGAACAGCCACCGAACTTTACTCCTACCTGAGATTATTATTCTCCAGATGTGGAAATGAATTCATCGGTCCATCGTTTGTTTTTGGTTTTAATCATCCTGCGGGAATGTGTCCGAGCTGCAAAGGTTTAGGAAAAAAAATTAAAGTTGATATCAATCTGCTTTTGGATAAAGAAAAAACCATCAGGGAAGGAGCGATCAATCATCCGGATCATAAAGTTGGCGGCTGGAATTGGCGAGAAATGGTTGCTGCCAATCTTTTTGATGTTGATAAAAAGATCAAGGATTTTTCAGAACAGGAATTAAACACTTTTCTTTATACCAAGGGGATACCTATCGAGAAAAAACATGGGGCTGGAACATATTCAAAAAACTTTGAAGGAATTGCAAGAAAACTTGAGAGAATATACATTAATAAAGCTAAAGAAGAACTATCTAAAACAAGGAAGGATGCTTATCAGAGATATTTTATATACACAGATTGTGAGGTTTGCGGCGGTTCCAGGATTAATGAAAAAGCAAGAAGTGTTAAAGTCAATGGGAAAACAATTCCTGATCTGGTGAATATTGAATTTTATGAACTAAATGGTTTCCTCGGTACAATCAAGGGCGATATAGCCAAGCCAATGATTCAGAAAATGCGGCAAATTCTGCATCATTTGATTGAAATTGGTGTGGGCTATCTTTCTTTAAACCGTTCGGTGGCTTCCCTTTCGGGCGGTGAAAGCCAGCGGGTGAAAATGGCCAGACAGCTTGATTGCGACCTGGTTGACATAATGTATATCATGGATGAGCCATCTATCGGACTTCATCCCAGAGATATCAATAAATTAATCGAAATGCTAAGAAGAATTAAGGAAAAAGGCAATAGCGTTTTTGTTGTCGAGCACGATCCAATGTTGATCAAGTGTGCAGATCACGTTATTGATATTGGTCCCAAAGCCGGTAGTCTTGGTGGAAAAATTGTTTATTCAGGTCCTTTTAAGGATTTAGAGAAGTCAACAGGTATAACTGCCGAATATCTTAATAGAAAAGAGAGAATAAGCTATAACCGTAAAAAATGGATAGATTTCATTGAAATAAGTAACGCTTCTTTAAATAATCTTAAAAATATTTCCACAAAAATTCCAAAAGGAGTTCTGACCTGTATTACTGGAGTCGCAGGCTCCGGCAAGAGCAGCCTAATCAATGATATTTTCCTGAGAGAAAACAAAGATGCGATCATAATCGATCAATCTCCCGTTGGTAAATCATCCCGATCCAATCCGGCTACTTACATTGGTATTTTTGATCTAATTAGACAGGAATTTGCAAAGGAAACCAGTTCAAATCCTTCTTTATTTAGTTTTAATTCCAAAGGTGCTTGTCCGAAATGCAAGGGTTTGGGAACAATCAGTTATGAAATGAGTTTTATGGATGAAGTAAAGATTACTTGTGATGAGTGTAATGGAAAAAGATATACAGAAGAAGTTTTAAGTTTGGAATATAAAGATAAAAACATTGATGATATTCTTCATATGACTATAAGCGAGTTAATAGGTTTCTTCGAAAACGCCCAAATAAAAAGACAATTACAGATTTTGTGCGATGTAGGTTTAGAATACCTTGAACTTGGTCAACCATTAAGTACGTTATCTGGAGGAGAATGTCAGAGAATTAAATTAGCTTCCGAACTTCATAAAAAGGGGAATATCTATGTTATGGATGAGCCAACAACAGGATTGCATTTGGCGGACATTGAAAAATTACTAATGATTATCCAAAATCTAGTCAATAATGATAATACGGTTATTGTAATTGAGCATCATCTGGATGTCATAAAACATGCTGATTGGATTATAGATTTAGGTCCTGAAGGTGGGGTTAAGGGTGGGGAGATTATATTTGAGGGAATTCCTGAAGATTTAATCAAGTGTGAAAAAAGCTATACAGGAAAATATTTGCAAAAACTGCTATAAAATTTTTGGATTCAAGTTCAGGATTAATTCAATCTATAGAATGATGGTAGGGTATAGGATAACCAAAACTCACAAACTTCTGTTTCTGAGATAAATGGGTATAAAGACAATGAAAAATACTGTATACAGGAATTGGTGAATATTATTCTTTAAATAAGATTTGAAAAACCTTGGATTAAAATATCTGATAATTCTAAGGGTAAAAGCCCTTGGTCGTGTGAAAAATCTTCGCAGCGCCTTGCGGGAGCAAGGCGCGTAGATCCCCGAGTGACACGGCTTTACACCGTGATCACGAAGGGGACACTTTCGCCATTTTTGATTTAAAATCTCTTGGTCGTGAATCAAATCTTCGGAGCGCCTTGCGGGAGCAAGGCGCGTAGATCCCCGAATGACACTACATTAGGCGATGCTCACGATTGCGCACTTTCGCCGCATTTTTATGTAGATTGACTGCTTCTGGTAACAGTAGATACTCTCAGCCGGCCACAAGTACCAGGTTTATTGATCAGCCAGCGCCGAAATATCCGCTATACTTTTCCCATTCAATTCAACAACCTCAAGTTTTTCGCAGCCAGCCAGACCGCTGGCGTCGCCTATTTCCGTAGAATTGATATATACCTCTTTCAGGTTCGCGCAGCCGGA
>JAHJBZ010000059.1 GCA_018813295.1 Patescibacteria group bacterium
CGCAGGTCTTATTCATATTTTCCAGACGCAATTTTTGGGCTATTTCAGCTAAGGAGATTCCGTGAGAGGCAAGTTTATCTGCATCAACCTCAACTAATACCTCCCGAATAAGCCCACCCATAGCCATTGCTTGCCCAACACCCTTTATCCTTTCAGTTTTGGATAGTAAGGAAAGAAAAGAGGTCAAATCTTTCGATTTGACCTCTTCTTCCTTTGTAAATTCAATATTCAAAGTCTGCCTTCAACTCCTTTTCTTACTTGCCATTTGTGCCTCAATGGTATCAGCTGACAAATCAGCACCACAATCCCATTCGACAAAGTATCCACCGTTAGAGACCTTCAGAAATTCGTTGTGATCTCGGAGGGCTTCAAATGCCTCATATTCCAGATAGGGACTAACATCAAAATGGCCAATGCGACCATCATCTGCAATAATGGACAATACCCAATTGGATTTTGGAGAGAGTTTTGCTATTTTCATTGATCGATTCCTCTGATTGGAAATGGTTTCTTGCCGTTTACAGCCAAGTTCCAGTCGGCAAGCAAATCTTCTTGATGAATCTCAATCCACGCGACAACCAGTTTGTGCTTGTTCGGTGGTATTTCACCAGCCAGAAGCATTCCGTCAAAAATTGAGTACACGGCAACTTTCCCTTGGTAGTCAGCCTGTATGTGTGGTACGTAATGTTTCTCGGTATCTCGAAAAAACATCCGAATCAGAATTCCATAAAACATTGAAATTGTTGGCATTTAATCTTTTCCTTCTTTACTTTTACCTATGGAAAATTCAGACCTTGGATGTAAGATATTCCGTATTACATAATCAAGGTCTGACACCAATCCTGCTCACTTTCAGCTTCCGCTCGTCGGATAAAGTGTAAGTCGCGTGTACGACGATCGTTCTATCCAACTCGTGCCTCTCTGAAATGAGTCTTAAGCATTGCATTGAAGGCTTTCCCTAATGAGCCAGCCGCCCGAACATCATTGTAAGTGGACTCGGGCACATCGTAATATTGCCAAACCTGTCCGCTCGATCGGAACTCTACCTCCACAGTACCAGAGGATTGGTCATACCCGATACTATTAATCATAGATGAATCGACGAATTCTCTATCCATACTTATTTCCTCAGTTTCTGTTCTCGTTGCGAAGTCACAACTCGATTATAATCATCTGCGCCCTGTGCAAAAGCTCTTTGCCAACACTCCACTAACTTGGGGTCTTCGCTAGTCGGTTGCGGTGTCTGTAGAGGGATTCGCACACGCGAAGGAATCTTGACTGCTTCACCGATAACTAGTGCTTCACCTGTTCTCAAAGACGGAAGCAAGTCAATCAGGCTAATCAGATTATCTGGAGCTGATGCTTTGACAATCGATTGATCTCTGGAATTGGTTAACCTCAAGGCAATAAATGTACCCACTTGGGCTAAGATTGTCTCGGAAATCTCTGATGGCCTCTGAGAAATGATCATTGCTCCAACAACGAATTTACGACCTTCTTTGAAAACCCTCTCGACCGCGTTCTTTGCGTAGTTATTGCCCTCTGAATTATTCAGATAGGAATGGGCCTCTTCAAATGCAATAAAGAGAGGTCGCTGCCTCCCTGTGTATGGCTCATGTCTACCCCAAAACATGCTGTCGAAAACGAATCGCGTGATGAGGCCAACAGTTATGTCCAGAACATTGAAAGGTACGCCAGCGAGGTCAAGAATCGTAAGCCTCTCCTCACCGCCAATCCAATCATTCAGTAGATCGTGCAAGTCCTTTGGTGATGTGGCATCTGCGTAGTCACCGGGGTGAAAGAGAAAATCATAACCTGAATCCCTGAGTCGGCTTATGAGTTTCTTCTCGTAGGCGTAGAACTCTTGGTAGATCTTTGACTTAAAGGGAGCTGCTGACCCGACAGCATAAGGCTTGAAACAAGGTGGCTTAAGCTTGCTGTAGTCGCCATTACTCTCGACACATGCATTGTCATTGGCTTGCTTCTCGGCGGTTGCCTCAGTAAACGTCGCATTCAGCCACCAATAGATATTATGCCATAGCTCTCGAACATTGAATGGGATAGGCGAATCTGCCGAAACCCGATTAGGATCAACCCCTCCAGATTTCAACGCACCGGCATTAACCTTCTTCATTTCGACTACCAACTCCCGGAGTTTTCTGTATTCGGGCTTCTGGTCATCCTTGGGTTCGGCGCCAACAAGGAAGAATGCCAACTCATCAAATGTCATCAGCCAGAAGGGAATATGCAGCGGCCGGGCTGCGTCGTTGATCTTGAATACGCGAGCCTTCGGAAAGGCGGACGCATACTCACCGTGGGGGTCAACGAGGATGACCCTTGATCCCGGATAATCATTTAGGATTGCCTTCAAAACACTTACCGTGGTGTTCGACTTTCCACTTCCCGTTGACCCCAAGATAGCACTGTGGCGCAGAACGAGCTTGTGAATGTCGGCGTTGACGCTGAGGTTTTCGGATGAAGAGTGCTTTCCGATCTCGATTGAACCGTCGTCTTTCCTTCCATATATGTCGAAGAGATCCCTTTCAGTCACCAAATGCACTTCATCGTTTATCGTTGGATATGTACCGACTCCCTTCTGGAATTCCTCATCACCGATCTTTTCTCCAACAAGCTGGACCGACAGAAATCTTGATCCTGTATCGTATGCGTGATTCTCATCCTTGATTGTGCTCGGTATATTGCTAACCGTCGACACGATTCCGTAGATTCCTATATTGCCTACCGGAATCTTCACGAAGGTGCCGATCTGACCAATCTTGTACAGTCGACCATTGATTATTGGGGCGGCTGAGGGGATTGTGTCCGTCACTTCGACCTCAACTGTGCTTGAGTCCACTCGGATTATCTTTCCCAAGTAAGTAATATCACTAATCATGTGGTCCCCGAATTAACGCTATCCTGTTTTCCCGAACTCGCGACAAGAAATTTGACCAGTGCATTGAAGTCACCAAGCGTTAAGTGTGACTTCTCATCGTTCCAGTATGTTGTGGTGTTTTCGTTTAGCGTGACGGCATCTTTGTTGAAATGCCATTCGCCCAACTCCCCGTTGATTATGGCTTTTGTCGGTCCGAATACATGCAGATTCAGATATGCTGAACACGACTTGTAAAGGTTCTCCACGTCATCATCTTTGTAGAAGAAAACAATGACGAACAACCGATTGTTCTGCCGCATACAATTAAAGACGATTTCGTTAATGTGCTGATCTGAAAACGAATATCCGGTGAACACAAAAAGAAGTTCCCCACTGAGAAGATAGTCGCGCATTCTGTCGAAGTACGTAATAAAGGGTTGCTTTCGAGAAGAGTCGTACTTGTCTTTTGACGGATAAATAACAAGTTGGTTATTGATATCCGCAGCGCTCCCAATGTTGCCAATTCTGATGATACGATCAGACTTTGTTGTCTCGGAGTATTTCCAGAACCAACTCAATGAGCCATGGATTTTCCAAACGCGTATCCAGTTCTTAGTCAAATCCCCATGTTGCGCTCGATGATCCACGCTCTCTTGCCAGAAAAAAGGCTCAAAGGAGCCAACAAAGCCGTCGAAATAGGGGATCTCGCTGGATTCGAGTGCCTTCTCGAGAACGAGATCATAGTTTGTAGTGAAAACCTCTTTTGTGAAGTCGCGATTCAGCAGATTGTACCAAGCAAAGAATCGATTGGTTGAAGTGTGGGAAACACTCGACTCCTTTTCGGTAATGATTTGATAAATGGCCTTGCATATTTTATCATCAACCATTGCCGCATCCTTTCCGCAGACACCTTGATAAGTTTTAGTTTCGCTCTCTTTTGTCAGTTCACGAATACTTCTTGACTGATTCAGAATATCCTCGACATTGACATCACGCCCGTGAATCTGTGTGGATAGATCATCCTTGATGGTTCTGAATGTCTTTGCCTCGCCGTCTTTTAAGTTTGCTTCAACCTCTTTGGTAAGTGCCGCAATATCCGGAATACCAAGAGCACAGGATGTACCTGCTCCAAAGAAGAATCCAATGTTCTTCGAATAAGACAAATGGTTCTTCAGTTCTCTTATTTCTCGGATTACATCAATCTTAGTCATTGCACCACCTTCGTCATATCTGCTCTGGTTGTGTCTGGTCAATTGTCACGGGAAAGTTCAGCCCATTGTACGGGAACTCCTCATCGGAGCAGAACCGGGCAACGAGGATGTGGCTTGTGGATGCTTCTTCATGTGCTTTCTATGTCTAACCATAAAAATAACCTGCTCCTTGTCGGGTTCATTTTTCTTGTTAGGCTTTGCTTTGCCGTCTTTTTTCTTTTGGCTTGCCAAACTATCACATTAAATTTCACATTCAATATTTGCCCCTGATTCCTTCTTCGTCAATATTTTTTCTCTAATTGCTTGAGCCCAATAGGGTTATTGAAACTGTTTCGGTTCTCTTCCCGGTTCTCTTCCACTGCAATACCGATTGGTTAGCCTTTTATAGGGCGCTGTCCCCAATTATTATCAAAAATAATATAGACAATCGGCACAATTATCAGGGTAAGTATCGTAGATGTAGCAAGTCCTCCCATAACCCCGATAGCCAGCCCTTTCATCTGTTCTTCACCTTCTCTAAGTCCTAAGGCCATAGGTAGGAGGGCAAAGAAGGTGCAAATGGCGGTCATTATAGTTAAAAAGACTTTAGACTATAGACTACAGACCGAACAAAAAGGTAAATAAGTCTGAAGTCTGATGTCTATTGTCTGATGTCTGTTGAATGAACTGATATTTAATGATTGCCTGGTGATAAACAGGGCTAAAAATACCCCTATAGCGGCAAAAGGGAGCGAGGTCATAATGGTTAATGGATAGAAAAGTGGAAAAGGGGATGGGTTCACCCTGTTAGATGACAAAATACTTCTCCGATGCAACATTATCAGAGAAATGTCTAACGGTCTTTCATTTATTTCCTTTTTATATAATGCTGCAATTCTACCTAAAAGCCTTTTCTTCGTCAAGAAAATGAACCTGTCGCTTTTTTTCCAGAGGAAGCAAAGAAGAAGTATTTTATCTATAACTACTTGATATTAAAGGGATTGCGTAAACTGTTTAGTTTATACATAGTTTATACATTTTTAATAGGTAACTGTCCCCTATTTCCTATTACCCTATTTCCCATTATTTATATGATAACTCAAGTTGTACTTTCACTACTTGTTCTATCTTTCGCATATCTGAACTTGAAAGTTTACCTTCCAAATTTATCAAACGCATTTTACTCACTGTTGTCAATTGATCAGCCATCGCTTTACATTGTTTTTCATTTAGCATCACATATGCTTCACTTGGATATAGACGATCAATTTTACTTGTGAGTGGTACAACTTGCACCCTGTTTAAAAACCTGTTGGAAGCATCATTACTGATGATTACCGCTGGTCTTTTCTTTTGGATTTCTCCGCCAACTGCTGGTTCAAAATTCACCCACCACACTTCACCGCGGTTCATTGCTAACATCTCCTATCAATGCTTCTGACCATTCTAATGCTTCAGATTCACGGACTTCGTCATGGGCCATTTGTCTATAAGCTGCTTGAATAAAAATATGCGGTCGAATTAATTCCTCAATAAATTGACTGATCTGACCTCGACCTACCATACTATACAAACCTTCATAGACTTTTTCATCTACCTTGATAGCCAATGTTTTTTGCATAATACTTTCCTCCTTCTATTTAAGAAGCCTAATGATAAAAATAATCAGCTTCGTCTGGTTCAAAATCTCCACTCCACTGTCTTTTTTCTTTTCTTCTGGCTTGTCAAACTATTACATTAAATTCCACATTCAAGGTTTGATTCTGATCCTTATCTGATCTTTTCTTAATCCACATAGTAAGCATTATCGTATAAGTCTTCAAACCTTTTGCGACATTCTTCTAATTCTGCCTTGAGTTTTTCATCCGCTGGATTTGAGTTAATCAAAGCTTCAAAGACGCGAAGTTTTAACTGTAAAAAGGAAAGCTCCACATGAGTAAAGAGGTTGGGTCTTCCGATGTTATGAAATTCCCAGTTCCTATTGATAAAGGGATTTTTGTAATAGGGAACCTTTGTCAATTCTTTGATATCTATACCGGCCAAATCGAATAATCGCGTCAAGTCTTTTTGTATCTCAGTGTCAGAATCTGTTTGTGCCGTTAAATCGCAGTAATTCCTTACCTTTATTATGTTCTCTTCAAGTTCATTGAAAAGTCCATTAATGTCCAATTCAAAATCTCTCTTAATTTTTAAGTCAAATGGTTCAAATTCTTTTATTTTTTGCTTATTCCAGAAGTATTCAATTTCATCTTGAACTTGTCGAATCATATTATTTGAAGCTTCGCGGTCGGCTTCTGTAAATTGCTTTTCATAATTGGCTTTTATATGCTTTAATTTCTCAATCGAAAACTTGTCAGTTTCCTTATGATGTCTGTGGCACAGGAACAGCAAATTGTTTATTCCGTTACGTTCTTCTTCACTTTGATTTTCATTATATCTCGGTCCACCTGGCGAAGCTGCTTCGATATGACACAATTGTGCAATGTAAAGTCCTTTATCATTGAAAATTGGATGAACACACTCCGGAAATGCACATTGATTTCCAGAACGAGCGTATAAAACTTTTAAAATAGCCGCTATTGGTGTTCTTCTTGCCATATTAATTAACTGGTATATGCAGTTGACTCCGGTAAAATTATCGCAACTCTTTGTTGTTCAAGAGGTTATGATAGAAAATCGCTCGTTCAATCCCGAGACGTGGAAGTCATTGATTTATAAGAGGTTGCGGTTCCTCTGGTGTAGTCAAGTACATATGCCTATTAATCAATTGCGGTTAACGGTTCGCGTGCTTGAGAAGGGCGAAGCCTTTGTGAAGAGAAAAAGGGACGGAAGAGAAAAAGGGACGGGTTCATTTATTTCCTTTTTATATAATACTGTAATTCTACCTAAAAGCCTTTTCTTTGTTAAGAAAATGAATCTGTCCTTTTTTCCATGATAAAAATAATCAGCTCTGTCTGATTCATTTTCTTAGTTAGGCAAAATCTCCACTCCACTGTCTTTTTTCTTTTCTTCTGGCTTGCCAAACTATTACATTAAATTCCACATTCAAGGTTTGACCCCAAATCCTTGTGACCCCAAATCCTTGTAAAGATTTGATACCTTTTCTTTCTCACACGGAATTTTAATAGGTATCTGTCCCTATTTTATGTATTAGGTATCTGTCCCTATTTTATGTATTTTATGTCCCTACTATTTAAAAACCAAAAAGCTTTAATAGAATTTTAAACTAGCACAACGCGTTCATCAAATATCTTCGCTATGGATAAAATAGTGCTTTCTATATGATTGGGATAACAATTTAAGCGTTGAAGTAACTCTGCATATTCTTCTTCTGATTTATAAATATCTAAAATATCATCATGTTTTTTTGTAATATCTATTACTATATTGATAAGTTCTTCTTCGGAATGGTCTAATATAAATTTATTAAGTCTATCTTGCCTGCTTACTGGAGATAATCCGCCCATGTCAAGAATTTTACCTACATCGTGATTAATTTCCTTGATTTTATTTATTTTTCTTTCAGCCAATGGTGCCCAAAGTTGATTTAACGACTCTCCGTAGCTTTTTGGATTGTCGTAAAAGTCTAAGAATGCTTTAAATATTTCTCTATCTTCTAAGGATGTTTTTATAAATTCGCTCTCTTCAGGAGTTAAATTGTATGTTGATTTAATAATTTCTGCCAGTGCTACTTCTGATTTCTTTTTCTTTCCGAAAAAATATCCTACCAGAAAACCACCAATAGCACCCATAATTGTATCTTTTTTCATATCATTCTCCCTATTTATTGTTTTGACAAAGCCTAAAAGTGCTTATATAGTTTCTATATTTTATTACAATTGACTCAAAAAATCAAGTAAAAGTGAACAAAAAATAATAAATTTAGTATAATTCTAACCGTATATCATTAATTTTTACATAATATACAGAAAGGAGATAATTCTACATGGCTAATATCCCAACGGTAATTCTGGAGACACGATACTTATTTCCGCCTTTTTATTCTCTTGTCTACCCCTTTTCTTAATTTCTTCCATCTTTATCATTCTCATTCTACCAAATTTCTTAGATATTGTCAAACCCTTTTTGCCTTATTCTTTTTCCCCCAGTTATCAAAGATGATATAGACAATCGGTACAATTATCAGGGTAAGTATTGTGGATGTGGTCAA
>JAHJBZ010000060.1 GCA_018813295.1 Patescibacteria group bacterium
ATTATCATTGGCGTTTTTAAGAACAAGTCCGGCGATATCCCGATCCATTTCTAAGATTTCAAATACACCGATTCGACCTTTATAACCTAGATTATTACATTTATCGCATCCTTTTCCTTTATAAAGCTTTATATTTTCAAGCAGTTTATGGTCGAGATCGGTTTTAGGGGCATTAACTAATTCCTTTTTAATTTCCTCAGCAACTTCCGGTTCAGGAGTATATTCTTCTTTACAATATTCACATATTTTTCGCACCAAACGTTGTGAAATAATACCGCGGATGGATGAAGTAATCAGAAAAGGCTTAACACCCATATCTGTAATACGTGTAAGAGTTCCTACGGCACTATTGGTGTGGATTGTGGAGAGTACCAAGTGGCCGGTAAGTGCAGCGCGAATAGCGATTTCGATTGTTTCCTGGTCACGGATCTCACCCACCATTATGATATCCGGATCCTGGCGCAGGGCGGTACGCAATCCTCTTGCAAAATTATATTCAATTTCCGGATGCATCTGACTTTGATTTAATCCATCCATCTGATACTCCACCGGATCTTCGAAGGTCATAATATTTACGCCGACCTGGTTTAAGCGGCTAAGGGTGGAATAAAGTGTATTTGTTTTACCACTACCTGTCGGGCCGGTTACCAAGATGATTCCATTTGGCAATTTGGTAAAACGCTCCATTTTTTCCAGAGTTGTACCGGATAACCCAAGGTCTGGAAGGTCTGGAATTGATTGAGTTTTATCCTGCAGACGCATTACAATTTTTTCACCGTTGACCGTTGGCAAGCTTGAAACACGAAGATCGATATTGCGATTGTCTTCTGTTGTAACTTGCGTTCTTCCATCCTGAGGAATTCGTTGCTCATCAATTTTTAAATTCGACATGATTTTAACGCGTGAAACTACTGCCGGATGAATATTAATCGGGTATTCAATGACATGACGAAGTACACCATCGATGCGATAACGGATTCGAATTGTTTTTTCCTCCGGTTCAATATGAATATCACTAGCACTCATGTTAAGTGCATGACTTATTGCATACATTACAATTTGAGGAATATTACCAGCAATAATTGCATTTTGAAGCATTTGTTCCTGGTTTTCTCCATTGCCCTTAACTATAGTTTGCTGCGCGGCAATTGCCTGACTTGCCTGACTTGCCTGACTTGCCTGACTTGCCTCAGGAGTAACTTGAGGTTGTGCAGGCGGTTCTAAAACTGCTGTTCCTGCTGCCGCTTCCGGTGATTGAATTAAAGGTTCTACCATATTTCAACGTTGTAACGAAACAACGAAATAACGAAATAACTTAAATTATCGAGAATAAGCGTTAAGCTGTACGCTAAAATCCACTCCTTGATCTTCACCTGTTCGCGCGTCTACACCTCTATATCTAACATTGATTTTGGAAATTTCCATAAGTCTTACCTGAATATCACTATCCAAATCACCTGAAAGATTAATGAGCTGCAGGAAGCGATCGAAATTTGTAGTACTTGAGTGAATAGAGGTTGAAATTGGCAAAATACTGTAACCATCTACCTCTTCCACTTCATCAAAGCTGATAGAATTGAATTCAAAAGGCGGTGTTTTGGTGTGAATAGATGTAGCGAAGTCCTCTAAGCGTTTCACTATGCCCAGCTTATCAGTATCAGGCGGGAAAACATTATCAAGTGCGTCTTCCATTTCCTGGAATTCCTGATCGTAAGCAGCCTTATGTAAATCTTTTTCTTTTTCAAGATTTGGCAATACGACATTCTCATAATTTTCAGTATCGTTTTCTAGTGAAATAAGTTTATTTGGAGTCTCTAGGTAAGCTTTGGATTGCGGATAAAGGAAGAAAAACGAGTAAACGGCTAGCATTATTACAGCAACGCTTAAATACGCATATGCTTTTCTTAAATTTTTTGTGCGTTCTCTTTTTTCTAACTTTTCCACAACTGCTTTACTACCCGTAATTGGATTTAGGACATTTTGAGAATCTTTTTCGTTTGGTTGTGTGGTTGTTAATTTGACCATCTTATTTAGATTAAGGATTTAAGATTGATATTACTCCTCAGCACTTTCTTCTAGTGCAAATGAAATTGAGAAGTTTGAAGTGTATTTACCAGTTTTGGTATCGTAAGACTTACTTAATGACTGAAGTTCTTTTATGTCGTAGAAATAAGACTCTGTCATATCGTCTGTAACATTCTTATCTGATGGATAGTATTTAAAAGCTTCTTCAAGCTCAGCCAATTTGGTTAGGTTTTTACCTAATGGATCGCTTAGCGTACCACTTACGGTGACTTGCCCTTTTTCTGCATCAAATGAGTAGCTGCTGTATTTTATGTATTGAGAAATTGCATTTCGCTCATAAACATAATCTGCAATTTCATTAATTTTTTCTATTACATTAGTCCAGTTTAATCGCTGATCGATTATGCTATTAATCGCATCTTCATATCTATTATGATAACCCTTTTTGTATTGGTTAATTTCTTTGGTCAGATCTAATTTTTCAGCTTCTTTTTCTTCCAGCTCAATACTGGCAGCGTGAAGGCGGCTTGCATAATTTTCTTCAACACCAAACAGTGCGAGGACACGGTTTTCTGTATCGATATTTTGGACGTAAAAGAATCCGGCACTCAAAATTATGAAAGCCAAAGTGAACTGAGCAAAGGTTCTGGCAAATTTCAGAAAACCAATGCCATCCTCTTTTTCTTTAGCTTTTTCTTTTATTTTCTCTGCTTTTAACCTCTTTGTTTCCTTTACTTTTTCATCGGAAGTTTTTGCAACTATTGTATCTATAATTGATTTTTTTGTTTCTTTTTCCTCGGCCCCCTTTTTAAACATTCGAGTGAATACATTCCCTTTATCCGGTTGGGGCTCTAATGGGGGTTCCGTTGGGGCTCCGATAGGGGCTTTTGCAGGCTCTGCTTGTGCGATAGCTGGTTTGGAGACAGCTGGTTCTTTAACTTCTGCGATAGCTGCTGGTTTGGAGACAGCTGGTTTTTCCCCGCCTGTACCAGTTCGGGCAGGTGTTTTCTTAAACCACTTTGCATAAAATGGTTCCTTTTTCTCCTGTGGCTTTGTTGCTTTTTCAAGTTTAGCCTGCCATTTGTCTGCTGTTTTATTCTCCGGAGAAAATTCTTTAAATTCCTGGATTAATTTTCCTAAGTTTTCATAATTTTTCTCTTTATAAAGCTTATTTAGCATGATTTCATATTCCTTTGCTTTTTGAGCTTTGTTCTTTTTTTCTAAATCAGCTTTTGTTTTTTCAATTTTTCCTAAAAGCTTTACGACTAAGCGGTTTTCAGGATTGATAGCTTTAATTTTTTCCGCTAAGGCACTTACTTCTTCATAGCGGTTTTCTTTAAAAGCTAGCTTGATATCCTTTTCTAAAGTTTTTAGTTGTTCTTTTTGTGTTTCTGCCATGATGTTTTTATTAGATATTTTTATTTATTAATCTCTTTATTTTAGCATTTTTAAACCGAAAAGTCAACGAGCTTGATTTGCACAATTTGTTATTTAATGGTATTTATTCACTGATTTAAAATTATTAATGGAGCGTCATACAATGGATATAAGATCACTCATCGAAAAAATAGAAAAAGACCTCCAATATGTTTGACGGCTTAAATATTGCCGAAAAACGAAAAAAAGCCGAAGCTGACTCTTCTGTACCTGGTATTTGGGACAACCCTAAAAAGGCGGAAGTCATTTTAAAAGAACTTAAATACTGGACTGATTTAGATGAAAAGTGGCAAAAAATTAAGCAGAAAATGGAGGATATCCAGGAATTATCCAAAATGGTTACCCCTGAAAACAAAGAGGAATATGCTGAATTTGAAAAAGAATATGCGGATTTAGAAAAAACCTTTCAAAAAGCTCATGTTGAACTAGTTTTAAGCGGGCCATATGATAAAAATGATGCGATTATGGTCATTTCTTCTGGAACCGGTGGGGTTGAGGCCCAGGATTGGGCCGAGATGCTTCTTCGAATGTATCTTAGGTATTTTGAAAAGAAAGGCTGGAAGGCAAATATTACCGATAAAAATGCTGGAGAAGAAGCTGGTATTAAAAGTGCTACGATTGAAGTAACTGGCGTTATGGCATATGGGTTTTTAAAAGCTGAGCACGGTACTCACAGGCTCGTCAGACTATCCCCTTTTAATGCCAAAAATTTAAGACAGACTTCTTTTGCACTTGTGGAGGTGTTACCTGTTATCCCCGAAGAAGAAGGGGCGGAAATTGATGAAAAAGATTTAAGAATTGATACTTTTAGAGCTAGCGGTGCTGGCGGACAGCATGTAAATACTACTGATTCTGCAGTCAGAATTACGCATATTCCTACAAATATTGTAGTGACCTGCCAAAGTGAGCGTTCTCAGGCTCAGAATAAAGCCCAGGCCATGAATGTTCTTAGGGGGCGTTTGACACAAAGGCTCCTGGAGGAAAAGAAGGAGAAGATTTCAGAGTTAAAAGGCGGATATAAAGAAGCTGCCTGGGGCAATCAAATTCGTTCCTATGTATTCCAGCCATATACAATGGTAAAGGATCACAGGACCAATGCGGAGACTAACCAAGTGCAAGAGGTGATGGATGGAGATTTGGATCTGTTTGTTGAGGCGTATTTACTGCAGGGGAAATAACTCTTTGATTAGTGATTTTAGATTAGCGAATAGTGATTTTAGATTTTATTATAATAAATCGCTAATCGTAAATCGCTAATCACTATTCTTAAATCAAAAAAGTATGATATCGTAAAAACATCATGATACTAAATATTGAGACAGGCAGAGATAATCCAATACTCCGAAAAGAATCGGATGGTGTTAAGGAAATTACAAAAAAGACCATTAAGCTGATTAAGGATATGGAGGAAACAATGGTGGTAGCCAAAGGCGCAGGGCTTGCTGCTCCTCAGGTTGGGATAAATGTACGAATTATTCTGATTACCCTTGATAACAAAAAAATTCTTACCCTTATTAATCCTAAAATAATTTCCGCATCCGATAAAACTGCAGTGGATGAGGAAGGGTGTTTAAGTTTGCCTGGTGAATGGGGAAAGGTTCGGCGTCCTTTTGAAATTACCGTTCAGTTTCAGACAATTAAGGGGCGGCAATTGGTAATGAAATTCGATAATTTTGAGGCAAGGGAAATTCAACATGAAATAGACCACTTGGATGGAGTGCTTTTTGTGGATCATTTGGGGGAGGGGGATATTACACTAGACAACCTTAGTGCGCAGACGGAGGTGGAGAAAATATAAATTCTCATTGGGGGACTTATCGAGGAACTGTTGAAGAACTTATTGGTGGACCTATCGATTAGTTCAACAATTAGTTCTTCAATTAGTCTGCCAATTAGTCCATCCATTAGTAGACTTCAGAGAGATAGCATTTTTCGCAATACACTTTTTCGGGGCGGTCTGGGGCGTAAGTTGTTTTGATATTGGATTGGCACTTGTTGCACTTTCTATCGTAAAGCATGCGAGGATTACGTAATCTGAACCGACGCATATGCCTTTCGTCTGGATGAAAAATAGGTAGTGGTAGCTTTAACCTTCTGTAAAACTTTAATTCCTGAGGTGTTATTTTGAATGGCCTACCTGTTGCTTTACATTTAATTGCCCAATTTAATATGTCATCAGGTACATCATCTATACTATTGGGCAATTTTTCAGCAGGTAAGATTTTTGTATTTCCATAATCAGACTCCTTTTCATCTCTCCACATCCAATTATGACTCAAAACATTCTCTTTTGTCATTGGAAAGAATTCATTTGCCAAAGTTTCGTTATAAGCAAACAAAGAATTTTCCACCGGAAAGAATTCACCCCATTCTTTTGTTGATTTCATATGATCGATTATTTTTGGGACGAGCTCTTTGTATTCAGATTCGGAATACTGTTTATTCAAAATGCAATATTTTTTATGCCTAAGGCTAATGCAAGCAAAGCAATTTTTTGTATCGTAAGCACATATTGAGCAATACATTAGATCGGCAATATTTCCGAAACACTGATGGCAAAACATCAAATTATTAGCTTTATAAAATCCCATAATTTCATAACCAAAACTTGCAATCTCACTATTATCACAGTCCATACAATTGTGACAATCCATCATTTGGGTTGAATAACTTACATCTTCACAACCATGAGAATAGAACAAATTACTACAATTCCTTGAATTAAAAACATGATCACCAGTAACATTTTCATTATTTATCCCAACCATTCCTCTAAGTGGGGATCTTTTCTTTAATTCTTGCAAATCAGACATCAAATCCTGAGGAGATTTTTTAAGTAATTCGTGAATTTTTTCCTTGTATTCCTCTTCGGTATATTGTTCATTTAATATGTTAAATTTCTTCTGCCTAAGACCTGTACATAGAAAACAATTGTTACAACCTTCGAGATCGAAGCAAAATTGCAAATTTTGTGAATTGGTGCAGTCCTGACAATAGAAACATTCATACAACCTCTCACAATCGGTGCATTCATAACACCACTCACTATTACGCGTGAGAAGAGTATCTACGCAGTTCTTACAATTAAAAGGACTGCCATACATACAATCCTCACAATTTATGGAACCGTAAATTAAATAGCAATTTTTACTATCAGCTATAGTATTGCAATAATCACAATTAATATTATTTGTAAGCAGTAGTGATGTTCTTGGAACCTTATTTTGGAGTTCTTGAAATTGATCGAAAAAAGGCTTGTCGAAATCATATTCCTGACCGTAATCAAGTGGATCCCAATCATCTCCATGCCAAACTTCAGTAGCGATTACAGGAAAAGGTGAATCAGGTGGATAAATTGAAATTACTTCTTTATTCGTAATGCTACATCTTCTTTTATATAGCGCACGTTCATTGCGCCATGCAAGCCTGCGTTGATATCGGCAAATTGGGCACAGTGTAGGCTCTGGCACGCCCATTTTTTGGTAAAACTGACGATCTTTGTCGGTTATTTCAAAGCCGGTGGTGCAGTTTTTACAATTCTTCATAATTTCTAATGGGTGTCCTAATTGGTGGCCCTATTGGTGTACACCCATTAGGCCACCAATTAGGTCCCCGCCGTAGGCAGGAATTAATAGACGGATTCGAGGTAGCACTGTTCACAGTATATAGATTCTGGTTTGTCAGGTGAATATGTCGACTCTATCTTGGCACTACATTTATCGCATTTACGAGTAAATAGCTTGCGTGGATTGCGCATTTTAATTAAGAAATCAAGGCGACAGTCGGAGCATGTTTGTGGCGTTGGGATGTTGTGATTTTGATAAAACTTTAATTCTTGCGAAATTATACGATAATTTTTTTTGCATTTTTTACAAGCAAGTATTTGGTCCACAATGTCATCTGTTACCTCTTTAACGCTATCCGGCATTTGGTAATTTGATGGTTTGTATTCCATTTGTTCTTTTTCTTTCCATTCCCATCCATGGTTTTTTACACCTTCTTCTGTTAGGGGAAAATAATCCTGTGCGATTGTCTCATTATAAGCAAATGGAGATAGTGTAACTGGAAAAAATTCCCCCCATTCGCCAGTGGATTTCATGTGTTCAATAATTTTTGGTACAAGTTTCTCGTACTCCTCCTTTGAATATTGCTTGTTTAGAATGCAATAATTCCCCTTATGTAAAGAGGCGCAAGCAAAACAATTTCGTGAACTTGGACACAAGACGGAATAGTAAATATCACTGACGTTTTTCCATACATAGGCTGAAAAAAGTGTACGAATCGCCGGCAGGCCATTTACAACAACTTCATAACCCAATTCCGTTCCTTGTAAGCCGCAACCATCATAACAATCCTTTAGTGGGCCATCCCCCAAGAATATCCATTTGCAGTCTTCTGCGTTACTTGCATCAAAGCATTCTTTAGAATTTTTACAATTTTTAATCGCATCGCCTGTTGAGTTTTCACAATTAATTATTTGAGCGAATTTCATTGGAAATTGTAAACGATGTTTTTTAAAA
>JAHJBZ010000061.1 GCA_018813295.1 Patescibacteria group bacterium
ACCATCAGGCAGACCTTTAATTGGTCTGCCTTTTACATTTATTTGACACGACCCTCAAATACGATATAATACCTGCACAACCTGGCGCACTAGCTCAATTGGCAGAGCAACTGACTCTTAATCAGTAGGTTCAGGGTTCGAGACCCTGGTGCGTCATGTTTCTTTAATTCCCTAATCAGTAGGTTGGGGGTTTGGTCATGCTGGGTACTTCGTGAATCGCTGGTGCGCCACTGAAATTCCGTAGAAGAGTGGAAATTCTTACTTCTTCTTCAGATGGCGCCCAGAAAGGTATATTTTTTCATAAATTTACCCTTGTAAACCTAAATACGAAGATAATTAGTGCTTACGCAGCCTTTATTTTGAAAGAATTTTTTCAAATTTTTGTTAACTTGAAATATATTAGCAATTATGATAAAATAATGAATGAGTGATTACTCAATTAATTAAATTTTCAATGAATTTGACAATCATCAGAATCGATTCGATTAAATATGTATAAAGATATAACGAAAAAAGAATTCTTAGATGTTGGATTAATTGGTTTTGGAGGTATAGGAAAATTTCATGCAGAAGTGTATGACAAGTTGTTAAAAGAAGATTCCATATCTCCAAAGCCACGTATTAAAGCCATTTTACGCAAAAATATTTCTCAAGATAAGAAATTGATTGAAAAATTTGGAGCACCGTTAGTGACAAATTCTGAAGCTGAATTCTTCAATCAAAACCTAGATCTTGTTGATATTTGTTCTCCGAATAATATGCATTTGTCACAAATAAAGAAAACAGTTGAAAATAACGTAAAAGTTATTTATTGCGAAAAACCACTTGGATTAGATCTTCAAGAAGCAAAAGATATCGAAGACCTCGCTAATTCAATTCACGCAATAACCCAAACGGGATTCATATTTCGCTATTTTCCGGCCCTTCAACAAATGAGGCAAAAGATAATAAGGGGGCAAATTGGGGAGCCATTCCATTTTTTTCTTAGGATGTACAAAGGTAGCTATCTTGATGAGAATCGTCCTTATTCATGGAGATTAAATAAAGCATCTGCAGGGGGAGGGGCATTAACCGATTTGGGTATTCATCTTATTGATCTTCTTCGATTTCTGATGGGAAATGTAGATTGGATCCAGTGTAAAACCAAAACATGCATTTCTGAGAGGAAATCAGTTAGTGATTCATCAATAATCAAAGTAGTAGATGTGGATGATTGGGCGTTATGTACAATCGGAATGGAAAATGGTGCGTGTGGATCGCTTGAAGTTTCTCGAGTTGCCGGAGGAAAAGAAGGGGATGTGAAGATTGAAGTCTTTGGAAGTAAAGGATCTGTTGAAGCAAGTTTCTTAGATCCCGGCCATGCAAATTACTATAATCAAGATTCATCAAAATCACAGGCATGTACATCAAGATTTGGAAGCAGCATTGTTGATTCACTTATGAGAACGGCAAAAGATATTGATGATTATTTTTTCGCTGCGCATCTTGAATCAATTTATAACATTCTGAATTGTATTAAAGAGAATAAAGAATCTGATATCAGCTTCAATTCCGGATTAAAAGCTCAAGAAGTACTTGAAGCGGCTTACTTTTCTGATGAGCATAATGGCAAGAGAGTATTCTTGCCATTTGATTTGTGAATCTTTCATTTATTAGAATAAAAAGATTCTATAAATAATTCTAATGGTGAAGGGAGAAATTTTATGCAAGCAAAATCAGTAATAATATCTGGTAAAAAGAAATTAGAAGTTTTTAATGAGGAAATAGACCCAAATGAATTAAAAACTGACCAGTGCCTAATTAAAACGGATGTGAGCATAGTAAGTCCTGGGACTGAGCTTGCTACTTTTTTTGCATTATCGCCAGGTGTTTATAAGAAAGGATCTAGAAATGCTTATCCTTGTCGTCCTGGTTATGGAACTGTTGGGAAAATTATCGGTTTGGGCGATGATATTAAAAATTTTTCTATTGGTGATCGAGTTTTTACTTTTGGCCCACATTCATCCCTGCAAAAATATAAATACGATCAATCTGGTTTTGAACCTTATAAGGCAATGTTCAAAGTTGAAAATAAACTTGATTCAACGACCGCTGTAATTGCACGGATGGGATTAATTGCACTAACCGCACCTCAAATATCTGGCTTCAAAGTTGGGGATCGTATTGTTATTTTCGGATTAGGCTTTGTAGGTAATTTGGTTGCTCAGCTTTTTCAGATTGGTGGAGCAGATGTATATGCATTCGATGTATTAGAAGCAAGATGTAATATTGCTCGAAGTGTCGGAATTAAGAATGTGTTTAATACCAGTTCTGAAAAGCAAGTTGAGCATATAAACGATTTGATGAATGGTAAGGGTGCAAAAATTACAATCGATGCTGTCGGCCATAGTCAAATAATACAAAATTGTATAAGGTCAACTGCCGAATATGGTCAAATCATTCTACTCGGATCTCCTCGTTTGCCTGTTGAAGGTAATCTCACTGAAATTTTCAGGACAATTCATTTAAATTCAATAACACTAAAAGGGGCACTTGAATGGAGAATTCCTGCATATCCAGTAATTGGTTGTACTTCTTCAATACAGGAAAACCTTCAAATATTATGGCAATTAATTATGACTGGCCAACTAAAAGTAGATGAGCTTATTACTCATCATATAAACCCCGAGGAATTAGGCCAGACTTACATGGGTTTGCATACAGAGAGAGATAAATACTTTGGAGTGATAATTAATTGGGATTAATTAACTAATTCTATGAAAGAATATAAGTTCAACATCCTTGATATAGATTGGGATTATTGACTTTAAAAATATTTTTATCTATAATAATGAGTGAATACTCAATCATAAACTAAGGATTCTTTATGACAATAAGGAATGAAAAGAGTAAGAAAACTCGGGAAAAGATTATTAAAAGTGCATTGTTGCTCTTTATCAAACAGGGATTTGCTGCAACAACTACTCAAAATATTGCGAAGAGAGCAAATATCTCGGAAGGATCAATATATACACACTTTAAGAACAAAAAACAAATATTCGAATTTATTTTATCTAATTACCACCCGTGGGTATGTATTCCAAATGCAGTACAGAATTCAGAGGGAAATGATATTAATGAATTTATTAAAGATGCAACAAAAACACTTCAAAAAATTTGGCGACAAAACCCCGATCAATTAAAAATTCATCTAATTGAATTGTTAGAGTTTCAGGGAGTTCATCTTTCCGATTTATTCAGCAGCGTTTATCAAAAGATGGAAAAAGTCCTTCTGGAAAAAAGTCCGCAATATAAATTTTTGGAATCTTATCCAATGCACCGTTTACATCGTGCCTTATCAGGCCTATTTTTTTCAGTCATGGCAAGTCAATTGATGGATCAAGGTTTCCAAGATGATATGAATGGTGATTCTTTCGATTATTTTACTGACTTATATCTACAGGGATTAATTGTAGATTTAAATAAAAATGGAAAAAATTATGAAAAGGATACTTAAAGTAAAAAATCGATATTTATTAAAAAGATATTTGCGAACTATTACTATTTTTTAATGGAGAATAATTATCGGAGGAAAAATGAAAAAAATAATTTTGCTGTGTGCTCAGGGAATGTCAACGTCTTTCACAGTACAAAAAATCAGAGAAGAATTTGAAAGAAGAAATTTAGATATTGATATTTTCGCTAGATCTGATGATGAGATTTCAATTTTTATAGATGATGTTGATATGGTTTTGCTAGCTCCGCAAGTAGCTTATATTGAAGATGAAATTAGAAAATTATGCGAACAAAAGGGTAAGAAAATGGCAGTTATCCCTGGTGACGTTTATGGATCAATGAATGGTGTTGAATTAACTAATTTTATTAATAAATATTTAGATTAGAAAAAGGAGGTGTAAATGAAAAGAATACAAGACGTTTAGTTATCGATTTGTATGATTTTGAAAAGATAAATTAATAAATGAGGATAAAAAATGAATACTAAAAAGAATCCAAAATGGCTAGATAAATTAGCAGTCGTCGGAAATAAATTCTCGAACCTGAGGATTATTAAGGCAATTACTGGGGGCTTCAAATTTTCAATGCCTTTAATTTTGATTGGCGCGTTAATCCAAATTGTTCAGAATGTGCTTCAAATAATTTTAGGTGAAGAAGCTGCGATTATCGGGTCATTAGGTACCGCTTACAAATTCACCATGGGTATTGTTGGCCTTGCCTGGGCATACGGAATAGCTTATGCAGATGCGAGGGAGAACAAGATAAATCCCAATACTGCTGGTCTTTTGGCGATGAGCTTGTTCCTGATCCTGATTAAACCGGGATTCGCTGATGCTTCCACTGAAACAGACTGGTTTGTTACTACATTGCAGATACAATTTGAGCGCATTGGTGCGATGGGATCTCTCGTTGCTATGCTGGCAGGTTTAGTTATGGGGGAAGGAATGAGTTTGTTTATAAAAAGAGGATGGGCCATTTCTTCAGGTAAGAATAAAAATATTCCAGAATTCCTCGTTGTTTGGTTTGAGGCTCTAATTCCTGGCTTGGTGGTAATCTTGCTAGGTTGGTTCGTAACTTACTATCTTGATCTGGATGTTTATGTACTTACAACAAAAATGATGGAGCCAATTGTAAGCGCAGCAGATACCCTACCCGGGTTGGTTATCTATGAAACCTTGGCGATTATCGGGTGGTTCTTGGCAATTCATCCATTAGCAAGCTTTGGTTGGATGATACCAATTTTATTTTCAAATCTTATTGAAAATACAGAATTGTATGCAGCTGGTCTCGCACCAACACTCGAAAATGGATTCCATATCTTGAATATTGGTACGGAATTTGGTTGGATCCTTCTCTTTGGCTCAGGATCTTTCTTACCATTAGTTTTCTTTGCCCTGAGGTCAAAATCGGAGATGTTGAAAAATATCGGAAAAGTGAGCCTGGTTCCAACTCTGTTCGCTATTTCAGAACCAATTCTGTTTGGTATGCCTGTCGCATTCAATGTAACACTTGGTATCCCAATGATTATCAACACAGCTCTTAATTCGGCTGCGGTATACATTGCTATGGCTACGGGATTTGTGAAAATTCCTTACATCTTCGCTTTTATGCCATTTGCACCAGCTGGTATTAATGGATACCTCTACAATCAGGATTTAATGGGTGTAGTTTTAGCTGTTGTCTTAGTTGTAGTAAATGGTTTGATCTATTACCCCTTCTTCAAAGTTTATGAAAAACAAGTATTGGAAGAAGAGAACAAATAATGGCTAAAAGTATTATTGACCCCGATTTAGATTCAAAAGCTGTTGAAGTATCCTTCAAGGTGATTATTCACGCTGGTAATGCACGGACATTGGTCAAAAAAACTTTAACCAAAGCTAAGCAGAAAGACATTGAGGGTGCCAAAAAGGCTTTGTTGGAAGCGAGTGAGGAAATTCGATCTGCTCATGTTACTCAGACCGAAATCATTCAAGCTGAAGCAAAAGGTAAAGAAATTAATGTAACCTTACTACTAACACATGCTCAAGATACTTTAATGGTAGCAAAATCTGAAGTGGAATATACAAAATACATAATAGACTTGTTCGAAAGAATTACAGAATTGGAGGACCAGCTTAATATGAATAGTTCAAAATGATTTAATCAATAACTTCAGAGTATGGGAATGTTATAGGATTCCTGATTAAGAAAAGAACATTCCCATACTCCTTAGATAAATTATAAATTAAAAGGATTTAGAAAATGTCATACCTTAATCCGAATAAGGCTATTAGTGAACGTGTAAATGAATTGATTCTCCAAATGACATTGGAGGAAAAGGCAGCACAATTATGCTGTGTTTGGCCTCTATCTCTCGTTGGAAAAGACTTCCCTGATGAAAATCTCATGCATAAATATATGAAGAATGGATTGGGGAGGATGACTCAATTTTCAAATATGGTTTATCGCACAGACCCGACTCAGGTTGCTGATTGTGCTAATAAGATCCAAAAATTTGTAAAAGAAAATACCCGATTAGGTATCCCAATCCTATTCCAAAACGAAGCTTTAAGTGGATTTCTAAGTGCTAAAGCAACGACATTTCCAACACCTCATAATTTATCATGTACTTGGGAACCTGAATTAATTGAAGAATTAGCGAAAGTTATTAGTAAGGAAATGCGTTCAGTTGGGGTTCACCAAGCTTTAGCACCTGTATTAGATATCACTCAAGATCCTAGATGGGGGCGTGTCCATGAAACATTTGGCGAAGATCCTTACCTGGCATCAAGTATGGGCGTTGCATTTGTAAAAGGATTGCAAGGAAAGGATTTATCTGAAGGTGTTATTGCGACCGGGAAACATTTTGTTGGGTACGGGGCTTCTGAAGGTGGTTTAAATTTGGGAACGGTTCATGTTAATGAAAGAGAATTGTATGAAATCTATGCGAAACCCTTTGAGGCGGCAATCCAGATGGGAAACATGCAGGCAGTTATGGCAGCTTATCCGGATATTTTTGGTATGCCGGCAGGAATGAATAAAAAAGTCTTGAAAGATCTTCTTAGGAAAAAAATGGGTTTTGATGGACATGTACTTTCAGAAGGAGATGGAGTTGGAACCTTTCTCGAAAGATACCATGTAGCTAAAGATCCAGAGGAGGCGGCGATCCTTGCGCTGGAGGGTGGCCTTGATGCAGATACACCGGTGACATTTTATTATCATCGAATCCCTGACCTCATTAGAGAAGGGAAACTGAATGTGGATTTATTAAATGCAGCTGTTGCGAGAATATTATCTGCTAAATACCAGCTTGGCTTATTCGAGAATCCTTTTGTTGATGAAGGCAAAACCATTGAAGTCTATTCGAGAGATATCAGCAATGAATTATCCCAAAAGATTGCAGTAGATTCAATTGTTCTCTTAAAAAATGAAAATGATTTACTACCTATCAAGAAAAATGTAAAGTCTATTGCTTTAATTGGCCCACATGCTGATAACCTTAGGCTTTTGTTTGGGAATTATACATATCCTACTGGAATTGAAATGCTAAAGGCATTTGTGGACCTCGATTCAAAACAATCCAACAATGAGGATACACAGGGAGAACTGGGGGAATATAATCGTGATACCTTTAAATCTCTTTTTAGTGAACTCTATTCAAAGACAACAATCGAAGAGCGTATTCGGGAATCATTTCCAGGTATTCAAACCTTGAAGGAGGTTTTGGAAAAGACTGCACAATCATCGGTGAAAATTAAATATACTCAAGGCTGTGAATTAATAGGAAAATCAACCGAAGGATTTGATGAAGCCATCAAAGTTGCATCTGAATCCGAGATTGTGATTTTAGCGTTGGGCGATAAATCTGGTTGGATTGAATCGACATGTGGCGAAGGAAAGGATTCATCAACTTTGGCACTTCCAGGTGTCCAACAAAAACTATTAGAAGAAATTTACGCTTTGGGCAAACCTATTGTACTAATCATCTTCAACGGAAGGCCTTTTGCGATTAATTGGGCAAGTGAGCATATTCCAGCGATTCTTTTTGTTGGATTCCCGGGACCCAAAGGTGCTGTAGCGATTGCGAAAGTATTGACTGGTGAAATAAATCCTGGGGGTAAATTAACAATGACTGTGCCAAGAAATGTAGGCCAGGTACCTGTATATTACTATCACAAGCAGGGAAGTGGCTATAAAAACTTTTCAACAGATCCTATATCTGATGAGATTTTTTTTGGAGGATACATTGATTCGCCTCGTACGCCGCTTTACCCATTTGGTCATGGTATTAGCTATACAAAATTTGAATTCAGGGACCTTAAAATTGAATATCACAATGTTCCAATTGATGGTGAAGTGAAGGTTTCGTGCAAGGTCAAAAACATTGGAGAAATACTAGGAGATGAAGTTGTGCAATTATATATGCACGACCGAGAAGCGAGAGTGACTAGACCTGTACAAGAATTGGTAGGATTCAAGAGAATTACACTTGAACCGAAGAAGAGTTGCAAGGTAATCTTTACTGTAAAGATGAGTCAATTAGGTTTTCTAAATGAATTTGATGATTTTGTTGTTGAACCAGGAAATATAGATGTATTAGTCGGAAACAGCTCGGAAAATATACTCTTGACTGATTCATTTGAGATTATTGGTGAAACACTTGAATTAATAGGTAAAAGGAGTTATCTAGCGAACGTTCATGTAATCAAATAAAATAGAAGATTAATTAAATTCAACGCAAAAGAAAATTCTTTTGTAGTTGAGTCACCTTCCCCGATTTGGGTGCAATTTGGGGGCAAATGGGATGAAACCCTCCATGCGGAGGGCAGGCAGGGTGGAAGCAGTAGACACAGATGACCATTTTTGCCGTATTTTGTGCACTTTGCAGACACATTAGACACGATATCACGCTATAGGCATACTGCTTGCCCCCGAAAATCGAGGGCAAGCAGACCCTTGATCCCCTAAAGGGGACAATTGTCAGTAGGTTCAGGGTTTCCCCTG
>JAHJBZ010000062.1 GCA_018813295.1 Patescibacteria group bacterium
ACATAAAGCCGACCGCCACTAACGGCAGCCCCAGATCGCTGCATTCCTTGAGATGATCGCCGGCCAGAAAGCCAAGCCCCCCGGCATAAAAGGGAAGTGAGTGGTGCAATCCGTATTCTGCTGAAAAATACGCGATGGGTTAGCATTCAGCCTCAGTGATATTTTCCGTGAACCAGCACCTCTTTGGTTTAATCTTGTTGCGGAATTCGGAAACCACGCCGTCGTAGTTGTCCAGATACTCCTCATTGTCTGCCGCTGCCTCTAATATTTCCCGTGGAATTTCTCTTAACATTCTTACGGGATTGTGAATACTATCTTTCCACCCCTGCCTGTCCATTGATTTAAACAGCATTCTTGCCGCCGGATGCCAGCTCCACCAGAGGTTATAAGCAAGCTCCCCCAGGCCGGATATCCTCTCAGGCAGATTTGGAAATATCTTTTTATAATCGTTCATTACTACCTCCCTTTCCTTTGACCAAAGAAGGTCATCCCAATAATCCTTGAAGATATTGCTCAATCCTATGAACAAATTTCTCTGCTTCATCAACCCTTTCTTTTACTGTATCTTCCTCTATCTCTATATTAACTTCGTAGTCTCCAATCTCCCTATCTTCTTGTTCTGCTTTGAGTATTCTTGCAAATTCTTTTTCTATCTTTCCGGTTTTGACAAGATGAAGCCCAAACATTCTTCGTACTCCATCGTGTGTATCTGGTTCAACTCCATCTAAAGATAAAGCTGCTTTTGCTGCATGTAAAACAGCATAATATGCCCTTGAAATAGAATCTTCAAATAACTCTTCCTTTAAAAGTATCTTTGCCGCAAGAAGGGCTTTCCTGGCACGAACTAACTCTTTATTGGTCTCTTCAGGTATCCTTTCATTCATATTGTAACCCCGTCTCGAATAAGGTTTTTTATAAAGGGAGTTTTCATTTTATAAAGATAATCATAATTCCTTTTATTGATAACTTTTGGAGAGATGTCAATTTCATCTTCAAGGAATATATCAGTAACTACCCCATAAACTATATCACGCATACGCCAGTCCCCATCTGCAGTTATTACTAATACATCTATGTCGGAATCATTTCGAGCATCCCCTCGTGCTTTAGAACCAAACAACTTCAGTTCTATAAGATTTCCGCCTATTGTTTCTTCAAGAGCAAGTCTAAATTTCTTCAATACTAACTGCTCTTTTTCACTTAATCCTAATATCATAATTTCTCCTCTCTCCTCTAATTTTCAGAGCCACAATTTCATCTAACATTTCCAGAGTTTGCGAAGTCCAGCACTTTTATTTCAGTGAACCTTTTAAACGGCTCAACTATTCTTTAAATCCTTTATCAAATACATAGTTTCAACCTAAAAAGTGCTGGATTTAGCTTTAGCGTCGCAAACTCTGTGTTATATGCAGTGCTGTGCCCTCTTTAATTTTATGCCTTTCCCAATATAACCCCTTTTTCACTCATCCTGACTTGAGCTACCCCATCTAAATGTCTGATATCCTCTAACTTCTCCTTTGTGGTCTCAACTCCTACAATATCTGTAAAATTGGAGACAAAGAGGATATTACCGTATTCCTTAATCCTCTCAATTGTCTCACTATCCTTAATTTTGGCTAAGATCCTAATCATTCTTCTAACACCTCCAGTAAGTTATGGATATTGAGCAGCCCATATCCCTGTTCATTTCTTCTATATCCTAAGTCCTTGCAACTCTGTCTCATAGAGTTTATCACCAATGTTTTATCTTGAAGGAATACACCACTATCCAAAACAGAAATGTAGATACCTGCTCCAAATAACCCTACTTCATGAAGATATTGAATCCCTACCTTAAGCAATGTTTCATTGAATAAGATTATTCCTTTCTCACTTTCCCTAAACTCTTCAATAAAGTCAATCTGCTTCAATACCTCTGGATATTCTGTCTCAAGACCAATTATATCAACAAGCTCTGTATGAAAAAGTAAGGGTACTCTTCTGTTCTCTAATTCTTCTCTATCTTCAGGGTTCATCTTTCTTTTCAATTTTGCAAGTATTCGCATAATCATCTACCTTTTATTAAAACCAGCCTCAGACAGCTAATATCCCTTTAGTTTTAGGGCACGGCATTTATACGAAGTCGGCGTAAGCCGATTTGGGCCGAACGAAGTGAGCCGTATAACCCGTGTTATACGCACCCGTAAGGGTCGGAGCTTTGCGAAGCAAAGCGAAGAGTTCCGCCCCGAAGCCATAATGTTTCCTCATACAATCACCTTCCATAACTTTTCTTCGGGACTATAAGCAAATGTATCAGACTGTTTAATCTTTTTTGGGTATGGAAATTCACCCCAGGGAACATCTATCTCTATGAGTGTTGCGAAATAATTTTTAAGACCTACGGTTTTAACAATTAATTTGCAATTCTCATATGGTATTGTCCCTTCAGTAAAAGACCTGGTCGCACCCAATCCACCGAAACTTCTTATACCACTGATTAAAATTACAGTCTTGTCCTCGTTTTCCTTATTTGGTAATACAGCAAAGATTCCATAATCCCCAGTAATCATTTCTCTTCCATTTTTTCTTGTTTTCGATACACGATATTCTTTATTATTGATTTCATTCAAAATATAATCTTCTTCACCTTCTTGACACTTATATTGAAACGGTAATTTATAATCTTTCATTAACTTATTCGTGTAATCATTCCACATAGGTCCACCCACTACCACCAGATGGTTATCCAATAAATCCTTAACCTCCTTTGCCTTCATAGAGTGAAAATATTCTACTTCGCACTGTAAAATACCTCGCAGAAAAATACATATTTCATGCACTGTATTAAAATCACCATATTCAGAAAATGCAGACTGAACACCGTATTTCTTTTGATCCTCTGGAGGTATATAAGGGCATATTACATAAACCTTCTCGCCTTGTAATCTCCAAACTATATTTTTTAGAAATTTCTCGTCCTGAATAAGATCTTTAATTTTTGTTTGTAGTTCGTCCTCAATTTTCTTCTGTAGAGTAAGGTATCTTTTATTATGTTTTGCGTTAGTATCGTACTCGTATGTTGTTATGAATCTTCCAAGCAAATCTGATATAACATCCCTGTAGCTTACTTTTTCATTTTGAATAAGAATATCATACCCATTTTTGTTACTATACCTGAAATTAGATATGCCCATAGAATAACCTAATTCAAAGGTCACATTTGGCTCTCTATCAGAAAGTTCGAATATATTAAACGATGCCCTATTTATACTCTCTCTGACAAAATCGCCTACGTAGTTTCCAGAAGAAATTCCACTCTGCTCTATAAGTTGTAATTTAATGTCTTTAACTACGCTTTTTTGTAACCTTCGTTGTGTATTCTTTATGGCATTTTTAATAGCTTTTTCCAAATCATCTCTGTTATAGTAGTTGGAATCAAACTTATATGCTGCAAATATGTTAATGACTTGTTCCTTCATTCGTTCCACTCCCAAAATTTAGACCATTTAAGCTGGCCTTTCCAGTCTTTAAATGGAATTATTTTATTACATCCTGTGACCACAGAATATGGTGGTACATCTTTTGATACTAAAGCGGCAGCTGTAATGTAAACATGGTGTTGTACTTTGACATCTCCGATAACAATAGCATCAAAACCTACAACCACAAAGTCCTTGATCTCGGGTGTTTTTTCACCCCCATTCCAATGCGTCGGATCTCTAAAGGAATGGATTACTTTTCCAAATATCGCGACATGATTTCCTATGGAAGCATTTTCAGCAATGAATCCGCTAATTTTTGAATTATTTCCTATTTTAACATCGTTATAAATCCTTGTTCCATAGAGGATAGAGGAATGCCCTCCTATCGTAGCATTTTCTCCAATGAATGCATGAGTATCTACAAAAACACCATTTTCTATAACAGCATTCTCAGATATGAACGAATGGTCACCGATGATAACTCCATTTCCAATTTTTACCCTTGGGCAAACCGTGACATGATTTCCAATTATACACTCATTACCAATTTTTACAACCTTATCTTTTACCTCTGGATAACCAATCACAGAGTATAAGCCTATTTTAGTGTTTTCCCCTATTTTTGTAGATGGAGAAACTGCGTTAGAACCGCTTCTAAATTTTTCCATAGATGACATCTCCTGTTAAGTTATTGCCAACCGTTCCAGAATTATTTGAACTTTTAATAAGTTTCAACCAAAATTCTCTCCTTTTCAAATATCCTGTAAAAACGTCTACGAAATTCTCTGATTGAATATTTTGGATATACTCTAACAATGATTTCCCAACAATAGCGCCTATTTTAAAATTACTGTGTTCCGATACCATAGTAATTTCTTCTATTATTTCAGTCCTTTTATTAAGCATGTAATTCCATAAATCTTTTTTGACGACTATGGAGATATCTTTATCATATTCGATAACATATCTAATTCCTTCAACTAAAATCTCTCCAAATTCTTGTTGTAGAGCTCTCTCTGGAACATTTTCAAATGGATTAAAGGGCAATTGATAAACTTCACCATGATTGATAAGCTTCGCCTTAGGTTTATGTAAAAACAACCAAATCCAATCTTCGTTATAATAATTAAGAAAGTACTCAGAGACAGAATCTAAGTTGAATGCTAAAAACCCACCAGATAAGAATTCGTGGGATTTCATACCTAATTCTCGCATAATATGACCTACAACAGAATCGTCCGGCATTCCACTTATCTTAGCTCCGACTAAGTCTCCATTATCAAGTAATTTCATCATTTCTTGGACTATGTTATAATCTTTAATAATGATATCATCGTCCATAAATATGACTCGCTCAAAGTTTAATGCTTTAGAAATAATAATCGCATAGTTTCTTACATAACCTAAATTCCATCCATTTTTACCGAGGGGTTTAATGAAGTAGTCTAAGTCAGATATCAAATTTGAAACTTTTTGGAGAATCTTTTTTTGTTCAAATCCCCCATGATAATAAATATTATTTTCTTTCTTAGCAAAATTATTCACGATCAATTTCGTCGCCTCAGGATTAGTTGAGTCATCAAGAACTATTACAGGCATATCAACATTAGTTACCTGAGATAGACTTTTTGATAATGCTTCAGGACGATCTTTAGTAAACATAATTATACCCTTTTTATTCATAATGAATCACCTTTTATCCTTATGCTTCGGGGCGGAATTGCGTATAACGGTTCTGGTATATCTGAAGTTTTTGCCGATAAGCAAAAATTTGGGTGAATGAAATAAGCCAGATATACCATGTGTTATACGCTCCCATTAGGGACGAGGGAGCGATAGCAACCGAAGTGTCGTGAGCAAAAGCCCATTTTGATTTATGTTTTTTTGTTCCATATGCACCCTTTCATTATTCACTACTATTTTTTTCAATTCATTTTACCATAAGTTGGGCCACTCGGGCTGAGAGCTCTTTATTATCATTTGTCCCACCTTTTATATAGGGTCTATGTATTATTTGATTACTCTCATCAATAGGTAAGTAGATATCATATAAAGAATTATCACTAAAATGGTCATTATCTTTTATATGTCGAAAAATTTTTTTATATAAACCAAATTCTCCAATATATCTATATTCACGAAAAGGGAAATTCTGTCTTCTTGAACTTTCAAGGTAAACTCTTTCCATTTGATACTTTAATTCTTCCCATTTGATGTTGCACCTGCCATCTATATTGTCTCTGTAGTAATACACAGGAATTGGTATATGGAAAAAGTTAACATTTCTTGATTTTTCTGAAATCCTAAGGATTAGATCAACATCTTCGCCTAATATCCGTTGTTCATCGAATCCACCTATCGATAAAAAGATCTCCTTTCTGATAAATTGCATCTGATATACAAAATCAACTCCTAACAATGGATCAATCTCTGTATTCTTATATTTGCAATGCAAATCATGAATAAATTTCTTTTTACGAATGGACATGACCTTTAGATGTAGATCGCAATCATAGGAATCGGTATAGACTAAATCATATTTGTTGCAGAAAGATTTTTCTTTCGAACTCAATTCATTAAATACAACAATGAAACTTTGTGTATTGATTGCGTCATCTGCATCTAACCAGCAAATGAATTCACAATCCAAGGATTTCACACCAAAATTTCTGGCAAAACTTGGGCCATAGCGTTTATCGAGAGTTGTTATAGAACAATTTTGTAGGAGCGAAGGTTCTATAGTTTGTCTTAAGAGCTCATCAATATCTCTCTTATCACCATCTATTACAATGGACCAATTGAATGCAATACCCGACCTAAATAGCCTATTTACAGACTCTACCATTTCTTTCAAATGTGAGTAATCTGTTCCCCAGATTGGTGTTACAATTCCGAAATTAAGATTTGGCATGGAGACAACCGTCCATTAATAATAATACTTAGCAGGAGTTAAGCAAATACTATCTATACTAGTATTTGATGAAACTGAGACGATAAGTTCCATCACCTTTACTACGTCACTTAGAGGAATTCGTGGATTCTCGATAGGTTCATCATCCTCAAGTTGTCCTAAATGAATATTTATAACCCTTATGTTTTCATCTTTTAAATCATTTCTAAGAGACCTGCCGAAGGCTTCCAAAGCCCCTTTCAATATTGTATAAAGAGTATTCGGACTAAACCGGTATCCTGTTCCGACCATGGAGCAGATGTTTACCACTTGTGGGCCTGAAGCTCTTAGTAGCAACGGAATCATCTCTTTTGTAATCAATATATTTCCTGTAATGCTCGAATCAATTTGCTTTTTTATTTCGTTGAACGGTGTAACTTTAATGCCTCCCTTATACCAACCGCATGCATTGTTGATATGTAAATCAATATGGTCATAGTTCTTTTTAATATTCTCTACTCGACAGTGAAAAGTTCTCACCCCGAGCCATGTTTAAATTCCTTAACCTCATTGGGCTGAGATTCCCTGGAACGAATTAAAGCATAAATCGCATGGGGATTGACTTTGCCTAAATTCATAAAGACCATTTTGGCCAGG
>JAHJBZ010000063.1 GCA_018813295.1 Patescibacteria group bacterium
ACAAAAACTGATTCGGGGATATTTAAAGCTTCAATAGCAGCATGTGGCGTGAAGCTATAATCAAGATTATAGACAATGTGATCATAAAATTTCTTGGCTATTACATATGGATTGGTTTCTTTGCTGGCAATCTTTCTTGCGGTTTTACGAATAGCTGGTGTTATAGCTGTGTTTTTATCTGAAGAGGTATAACGTTTATACAAAGCACTCTTTTTATTATATTTTCCAATTTTTTTTGGATCAATATTGAAACGTTCTTCGTAATGTGTGAATTTAAATTTAGCCCCAAGCTTAAGATCCTCTTTTATTTTTTCAAGAGGTATTTCCATGTAAACTAGGGCAATGTCTCCTTCAAGCTTAATAGGGTATTTAATATATTTTTTTGGATAAATTGATATTATCTCAACATTTTGCTCCTGTCTTCCGCAATGCAGCACCCACTTAGCGATAAATGACTTTATGAAGAGTTAGTTGTTCTTCATCCATTTTTAGGATCTTTTTTTCTGTTTTCTTTGCATGTGGCAGCGTATATTCCAACTCGTACATGTTATGTGTTAGCTCAGCAGCTCGTTTTGGGCTAAAACCGGCATTATGTTTGTAAAGGAGCCGTTCCAACTCTTTGTAAATTGTATAGGCTACAAAAGCAATGCAAATATGCGCCTCAATTCGCCTTTTGAGATAATGATAGATGGGTCGGATTTTAAGATCGGTTTTTGATATACGAAATGCTTTTTCTATTTGCCACAAGTGGCGGTAGTTCTCAACTATTTTCTTTGGCGATAATCGAGTATTGGTAATGTATCCTTTCAAGCCATCCCATTTTTGGTCTTCTTTGACTTTATCCTCATCTATTTCAACAGTAATTTCACCTTCAAGTGTGAGAAATTTATTATAGCCGCGATTATTTATACTTTCTTTGGTTAATCTGCCTGACTTAACTCTCTGGCGCAGTTTCCGCAAGCCCCTTGTTCTATTGTGAGCATCTTTTTTCTGGCGTTTATCTGAATAGGTAACAACTAATCTTGTTCCATCTGGTTTTTTAATGCTGAAACCTTGATCATCTTCTAATCTCTTGGCTTGTTCTAGGATTTTCTGCTTAATTTTATTGGATTCGTTTTTGATCCGCGCTCCAAGGATAAATTGATATTTTTGTTTGCCTAGATTTTTCAAATTGTCCTTAGAAAGCAGAGCCGCATCAGCAATCACTATCGGCTTTTTAAATCCATATTTTTGTTCGATCTCTTTTAAAGTTGGCAAGAGAGTATGTCCCTCAAAAGTATTGCCCTCGAAAATGTTGTAGCCAATGGGATAACCATCTTGTCCTACCAAGAGTCCCAGCATAATCTGAGGTTTTTGGAATTTACCATCTTTTGAAAAACCAATCTTTCTTAAATCATCTTCGTCTTCTGCTTCAAAATACAATGTGGTCATATCATAAAAGACAACGGAGATATTCTTTAATGTACGTTTAGTATATTCGTAGGCCACCCGCTCAACAGTTTCTTTATGTTTACTCTGTAATTTGTCGAGAAATCGATAAACGGTATCTATTTCTGTTGCTATGCCTCTATAACGGTACAAATAATCAACAGTTTTGAGTTTACTGGTTGGATAAGCTAAACGAGCAATGACAATATGTCTAAACAATTTCTCTTTGATAATTCCGAAGCCAAGGCGATCGAACAACATTCCGAAAATGAGTTCAGGGCCAATGGTGTGGATTTGAGAGTTGGAAAGTTCTGCTAGAAAATTCTTTATGGCCAGGTCTGATTTTGATAATGTTGAGAATAGTTGGGTTTGCTTAGCTGGATAGTTGATCCGATTTTTTGCTTCAACGACCAATCTTTCTATCTCTTCAGGATCTTTTGATGTGCCAATTGTTTCTACAACCCGATATTTCTTATGTTCCTTAGAAATTATTTGAACGCTGACAGATCCGCTGCGGTTACGATTTTTTCTAACAAACATTCCTTAATTTTAACTTTGCAGCACCCAAATCGCAACTTTTTACGAGGGAAATTAGCCATTTAAGGGGCAAGTGCGGAAGTCAGGAAGAATGTTAATACTAACATCCATAAAATTATTTTTTTCATTATTTTGGCTCCTAATATTATTTTCTAACTATATTTTACTTGATATAGGATAAGGATATCAGGTGAAGGCTACCTTGCGCTATGATTTAAGCTTACAGCTAGATAAGTTAGAATCAGTTTTTAATTCTTGCTATGGTTTAATTATTGGTGAATCGTATACAATTTCCATTCCGTAGAAATTGGAGTCTGAGGTAGAAGTAGTAATTCCATGTCTAATAAATAAATATGCGTTTGAATTAACTGCTATATTTCCAGCTATTTGAGGTTTGTAAGC
>JAHJBZ010000064.1 GCA_018813295.1 Patescibacteria group bacterium
AATTTTACATAATTATAATAACATAATTTTAAATGTCCAATTTCCAAACAAATGAAAAATGATAAATGTTGTAAATCCGCCGCGGCGGGATAAATGATAAATGAAATGTATTTGCATATACAAAACAAAAAATGCTTGCACTGAGAGAAACCGAAGTGTTAATCTATAAGTTGGTAATTTGTACACTTTTAACAAGATTAAAATGTCATTTAAAATACTTGCTGATACCTTTTCAGTCGCTCGCGACTCCGACCATTTCATTCAGCTGAAAACCTTAAAAAAGCCACGTATTGATGATCAGGTATGGCTCGCTTTTGAAATTATAGGAGACACTAAATTTGCGCGCTCAACTGTGCAAAACATTATAGATACTATTGAAGAAGTATTTTTTGATAACCTGGAGCTTGATGCTTATGAGCGTTTCGAAAATACTTTAAAGGAAATTAATGTCATTTATAAAAATATAAAAGAAAAGAGGGGGGTAAAATCAGTTGGAACTATAAATGCAATTATCGCTGTTTTTTCAGGAAGTGAGCTTCACTTAACCCAATCTAAAGACGCTGAGGCGTATTTGGTGAGAAAAGGTAGGCTTTCACCAATTAGTGAAGGTTTATCCGGAAAATCTGATGATCTTTTTGTAAATATCGCAAGCGGAGAGATGCTGCCTGAAGATAAAGTTATATTTTCCACATCAAGACTGCTTAGGCTTGCTACGCATGCACAACTTGCTCAAATTTGCACCGAAGGCGTTACAGAATCACTGGATTCAATACGCGAATTAGTACTGGCGGATAATGACCTGAGCATTGGTGTTGCCATTATGCATGCCAAACTGCCTCAGCGTGCAGGTATGAATATAAGCGGAAAAGGAAATCCGCTTCTGGCAAAATCAATAAGGTACGTGAAACAATGGTGGGATGGTGCAGTAGATTTTATTGAAAAAAAGACTGGCAAAAAGAAAACCAGACTCAATAAAAATACAATTCTTGCCGTAATCTTATTTATAGTTCTTATTTTGATTATCAGCATCTCTTTTTTAATGGATGGACGCCGTGATCAGGCGCTTCGCGAAGAGTACAGATTGCGTATCGAAGCCATGAATCAGGATTTACACGTGGCTAACACCAAGGGATATGCAAACGACAAAGAAACAGCTAATGCGATTCTGGAAAAAGTTGAACTGGAAGCAAGGGGCATTCTGGAGACTAATTATTTCCGAGCAGAAGCCTTGGCACTCTTGGATAAAATACAGGAGACACGTGACAGCATTAATAACACTGTGCGCGTTAGCGATGCCGTTGCATACGTGGATTTAAGCGAAAAACGCGAAAGTGTAGAGGCGCTAGGACTCGTTAATATGGACGACAACTTCTTTGCCTATGAATACAACGCGCTTTATGAAGTGATTTTAGATCAGGTGCTAGATCCAAAAACAATTGATGAGACAGAAGTTGTTATAGTCGGAACCGCAATGGAAGATCAGGGGGTTTTGGTATTCCTAACGCAATCTGGTCGCATTATTGAATATGACGAAGGCCAATTCCGGTTTGCAAATACCGACGACGAAGGCTGGAAGCCAGGCACAAGTATATCGGCATATGGCAAATATATTTATCTGCTTAGCCCTTCCACAAATCAAATCTACAAATATTCTCGTTTACGCTCTAAGTACTCAAGTGCAACGGAATATAATGTAGATGCAGACTTAACAGGCGCAATCTCATTTGCAATTGATGGAAATATATATGTTCTAAAGAAAGGCGGAGAAATCATGCAAATGTTCAAATCCAAAGTACAGCCATTTGAAATTGAGGACATGGCAACTGATATTTCAGAGGCAACTCAAATATTCACCAGCCCTGAATTGGATAACCTATATATATTGGATCCTGTAAACAACCGTGTAACTATTGTGGAAAAAGAAGTCGGAGCAGGTGCACGCTATAGCGGACAAATGTTATTTGAGGATTTAGATGAAATTCAGGGAATATACGTAAACAAAAACGAAGATAAACTGTTCCTGCTAACTAAAAAAGAAATCTACCAAGTGGACATCTAATACTAGTTTTATAGCATACTGCATTCTGCAACTGCACTTTTATCAGTGTGAGAATTGTTTATTATCTATTATTTATCATGGAATTAAGATTATTAAGATATAAAGAATTTATAGATAATCAATATGCTGATTGTCTGCTAAAAAACAAGGAATACTCCTTAGGCAAATTAGATGAAAACTTAAAAAATAAAATTACAAACAAGCAATTTGATAGGATTTTATTTGTGGGTATGGGGTGTTCGGCAATAGTATCAGACATTATTAAGGGATTTTTTGCCCAGCAGAATATCCCAATATTTATAGAAGTAATCAATGATTATGAAATTGACTACCTGATTAATAAAAAAGAATTAGAAAGTGGAAAAACCTTAGTTATTTTTACATCTCATAGCGGTCATTCACAGGAACCGATCGAAGCTTACAGCAGAATCAAAAAATTAACAGATAACATAATATTTCTGACCTCCGGAGGAAAGCTTGAAGAAATTGCCAGAAAAGAAAATGTATCAATAATTTATTGGAAGATAACAAGTGCCGATAGGGAATATCCTCTATTCCATGCGCCTCAATTTTTCAGCATAATTCTTGATATTTTCTGCAGCCTTGGGCTGTTGGAATCAAATTATGAAAAAGAGCTAATACAGGCATCTGAATATATTAAAAAGGGATTTGCTGAAAAAATCCAAAAAGCAGAAAAATATGCCAACGAATTAGTTGATAAAGAAATTATTCTGCTGGCTTCACCAAAATGGTATCTATCGCTGTTAAAGCTGGTTAAAATGCATATCAATGAAATAGCGATGGCACCAGCGCATAGAAATTACCTTCATGAATTCGGGCATAGTGAATCTGCCATGCTTTCAGACCCAAAACAGAAACAAGCACTGTTGATATTCAGGGAAAAAAGTGAAGACAGCTATCTGGAGGATAAAATAAAGCAAACCATAGAAATTTTTACGGAGCCGGTTAAACAAAATAAAAACATTTCAGTATTAACAGTTGAAATGGATGGAAATAATTTCATTGGACAGCTCTTTTCAGCTCTTAATTTTATTCAATACCTAACATATTACCTGGGAGTGCTGTACAATTATAAACCAAGAGAACTTATTTCAAGATCTACAGGCAATCCTTGGTACAGCATAGACATAATTAAAAAAGAAAAAAATAATAATGTCGTAACTATTATCAAAAAAACACCAAATCCAAAAAACAATAAAATCAAAATATCTTAATAGTTTAAAATTAAGCAAATTACATGCCCGCAAAAATACAAGAAGCAATAAAAGAGCTTAAAAAGGGTAAGATGATTATTGTTGTTGATGATGAAGATCGTGAAAACGAGGGTGATTTGGTAATGGCCGCAGAATTTGCAACAGCAGAAACAATCAACTTTATGACAAAGGAAGGAAGAGGACTTGTTTGCGTACCAATGGAAGAGGAATTAGCCCGCAGGCTGAACTTTCATCCAATGGTCGCAAACCCGGATGGAAATTGCAACTTCACGGTTTCGGTAGACGCAAAAGATGGAACAACAACGGGTATTTCAGCCGCGGACAGAGCACTTACAATAAAAAAAATTACTGACAGTGGTTCCATGGCAAATGATTTTATCAGGCCGGGACACATCTTCCCGCTAATCGCCAAACAGGGCGGCACTTTAGTAAGGGCAGGCCATACGGAAGCCTCAACGGATATTATGAAACTTGCAGGGCTGTCCCCTATTGGGATAATTTGCGAGATCATGAATGATAATGGAACAATGGCCAGACTGCCTGAACTCAAAAACTTCGCAAAAAAACATAATTTGGAGATTATCACCATAAAAGATCTGATTCAACATCGCAGTAAAACTGAAAAGCTTATTAAAAAAGAAGCTGAATCAGGGCTTCACACGAAATATGGAAAATTTACAGTTTATGTTTATAAAAGCCTTATAGATTATAAAGAGCACGTAGCTTTGGTAATGGGAAATGTTAAAAATAAGAAAAATACATTAGTTAGAGTACATTCTGAATGTCTCACCGGTGACATATTTGGCTCCAGACATTGCGACTGCGGCCAGCAATTGGATAAATCACTCGAAATTATCAGCGAAAAAGGTAATGGAGTATTGCTTTACATGAGACAAGAAGGCAGAGGTATTGGCCTTGCAAATAAAATTAAAGCATACAGCCTCCAGTCAAAAGGTCTAGATACAGTTGAAGCAAATCACCAACTGGGATTTAAAAGTGATTTAAGGGATTATGGAATCGGAGCGCAAATCCTAGCTGATCTTGGTCTTAGGGAAATTGAATTACTTACAAACAACCCAAAAAAACTTATTGGATTGGAGGGGTATGGACTTAAAATTTCTAAACGCATCCCAATTGAAGTGAAACCAAACAAAATCAATTTAAAATACATGGAAGCTAAAAAACAAAAAATGGGACATTTGTTAAATGAGCTTAAATGGAAAAACTGATCATAAATTTCACTCCAACAGGCATGATACCCAATAAGGATATGACTCCTCATGTTCCTATTACTCCTGAGGAAATTGCAGATGATGTATTAAGGGCAGCACAGCTGGGCGCATCAATGGTGCACCTGCATGGCAGAGATAAAGAAGGTGAGCCAACTAACGACAGAGAAATTTATGAGGAAATAATCGGCAGAATTAAAGAAAAAAATAAGGATATTATTATTTGCGTCTCAACGAGCGGTAGAAACGGTGCCGATATAGATAAAAGATCAGAGGTTCTTGATATCTCGGGAAATCTGAAGCCGGACATGGCCAGCCTTACGTTAAGCTCATTAAATTTCAACAAAGAGGCCAGCCTGAATTGCCCAAATACAATTAAAATGTTAGCGGAAAAAATGCTGGAGAGAGGAATCAAGCCAGAACTGGAAGCCTTTGATATAGGTATGATCAACTACGCAAACTACCTAATCAAAAAAGGACTGCTGAAACCGCCTTATTACTTTAATCTATTCCTCGGCAATATAGCCTGCGCCCAAGCTAACTTATTAAATGTCGGACTGATGCTCAGTGAACTCCCCGAAGATTCAATCTGGTCTTTAGCGGGAGTCGGTGACCATCAGACAAAAATGAACACTCTTGCTGTAGTGCAAGGCGGAGGCGTAAGGGTGGGGCTGGAAGATAACATCTGGTTTGATCAGGAAAGAACACAGCTAGCTACAAATGATGATCTGGTAAAAAGAATTGCGAATACCGCAAAAGCTATTGGGAGAGAAATTGCCTCGCCACAAGAAGTGAGAAAGATGCTAAATCTATAAAATATATGTCGAAAACCCTAAAAAAAATTAACAAACAATTGGCAAAGATAAGCACCAGGCTGAGAATTAGAAGATGGAGGGGGGGGATTAAGAAATACAAAGCTCATGACGAAGCTTTATTTAAGCCTATAAACCCTGAAATTGAAAAAAAACATATTAAATACTGGTCTAAGCTGTATAAAAACGTAAATCCATCTTACCTTAGGATGTACTCAAATTTTTCTGATATTCATGATTATAGATATGTGCCAGACGATATTTTTACCGCAATCATAGATAGAATATTAAATAATGTTGATTATGCACTCTTTGAAATTAATAAAAATTATTATGAGAGATATTTGGATAAAAGCTTATTTCCAAAAACATTTCTAAGAAAAGACTTTGGGCAGTTTTTAGACGAAAATTACAACTTCATATCAAAAGAGGAAGCCGAAAATATTTTTAATAACATTAAAAGGGATTTTATATGTAAGGCAACAAGAGGAAGGAAGGCAAAATGCGGAAGAAGTATCAAATTATTTAAATACGAAGATGAAAGAAAAATGAATTTTAATGATCTGGATAACATTTATGGCGACAATTATATTATCCAGGAACACGTTAAACAAAATGCTTTTTTTGCGCAGTTTAATCCAAGTTCTTTTAACAACATAAGAATTGTTACTTACCGCTCAGTAAAAGATAATAAAATACATGTATTAAAAACTGTGTTAAAAATAGGCAGGATTCATCAGGTTGCAGACAACAGTACATTAGGCGGACTTTGTAATAACATTTCTCCCGACGGAAAATTAAGTGATTTTTCAATATTAAACTTAAAAAAATATGATAAACATCCGGATTCTAAGATAGAATTTAAAAACAAAATAATACCTCATTTTCAAAAAATATTAGATGTAAGCAAAAAGGCAGCCGCAAAAATAATATGCCAAAGATACATTGGTTTTGACGTTGGCTTAGATGCAAACAACGAAGTAAAAATAATAGAAATCAATACAGTTGGAACATCGGGAAGCTATGTACAACTCCAGGGGGGGCCGTTATTCGGTGAATTTACTGATGAAGTTCTGAATTATTGCACAAAAAATCTGCATAAAAATGAATTTAGTTATTTAAGAATGTAGTTTTATGAAACTGCCAAAATGGTTTAAAAAAATCTTCAAGTTATTTGGTATTAAATTCCATAATTTATATTATTTTGAAAAAGATCTAAGGAATCCCGTAGAACCAGTAGAAGCACTGATTCCTATTGAGGTTAAGAAAGCGACAGATAAAGACATAGAAGAAATTTTAAATTCAGCTGAAAAAGATGACAAAAAATACATTCAATATGACATAAAAGAGAAGAGCATATGTTACATTGCAAGCTACAACGACAAAATCACTGGTTATACATGGATTAATACAGACAAAATTTTAATGAAGGGAGGATTCCTAAGTACTATTTCAAACAGTGGAATATACTCTTTTAATAGCTTTGTATTCCCCGAATACAGAAGTAAAAAGATTTTTAAAAGCTTAATATCTTATGTATACAAAGACATGCAAAAGCAAGGCTACAAATACGTTGCGAATCTTGCAAATGTAGATAATACTCCTGCAGTTAAAGGCCGTGAAAGCTTCAATATTAAGAAAAAACACATTTATATTATGCTTTTACCATTTAATTTGCGTATTATATTTAACGGACCAATTGGGAAAGGTAAATTGTGTAAATAATTATTTAGCTCTATGTCAAAAGCACTAAAAATAATCAATAAACAATTAGGCAAAGTTAGCATTAAATTAAGAATAAGGCGGTGGAGAAAGAAAATTAAAATACACGAAGATAACAGTGATGTTTTTTTCAAACCTATAAATTCTGAGATTGAAAAAAAACATATTGGATATTGGTCAAAACTGCACAAGGATGTAAATTTATCCTACATGAGGTTTTATTCAAATTTTTCTGGTATTGAAGATTACAGATACGTACCAGACGATATCTTTCGTGCAATAATTGATAGAATGTTAAATGATTTCGACTATTCGATTTTTGAGAGCAATAAAAATTATTATGAAAGATATCTGGATAAAAGCTTATTCCCAAAAGCCTTTTTAAGAAAAGACCTTGGGCAGTTTTTGGACGCAGACTACAACTTCATATCAAAAAAGGAGGCGGAAAATATCTTTAACGGTATCAAAGAGGATTTTATAGTAAAAGCGACAAAAGGAAACAAAGCAAAAGCTGGAAAGAGTATAAAATTATTTAAATATGAAGATGGCGAAAAGGTGAATCTGGATGATGTAGATAATATTTATGAAGACAGCTATATTATCCAGGAATACGTTAAACAACATGACTTTTTTGCGCAATTTAATCCAAGTTCTTTAAACAGTTTGAGAATTGCCACTTATCGCTCAGTAAAAGATAATAAAGTACATGTGCTGAAAGTTGGATTTAGGATGGGCAGAGATAAAAAAATTATAGACAATATAGCATCAGGCGGACTTTATAATAATATTTCTTTTGATGGAAAATTAGATGATTTTTCCTTACCAACTACTTTAAAAAAATATTATGAGCATCCGGACTCAAAGGTGAAATTTAAGGACAAAATAATCCCGCATTTCCAAAAAATATTAGATGTAACTAAAAAAACAGCTGCAAAAATGACATCCCAAAGATTCATTGGTTTTGACGTTACTTTAGATGAAAAAAATGAAGTGAAAATAATAGAAATCAATATAGTCGGAGCATCAGCAGGCAGACTGCAGGTACTGGGAGGGCCATTATTCGGTGAATTTACTGATGAAGTGGCAGATTATTGTATAAAAAATCTGCATAAAAAAGAATTTGATTTTTTAAGAATGTAATATGTACAAAGACCGCTACGACGCAGCAAAGAAATTAATTCCGGAACTGGAAAAATATAAAGGGAATAAGGATGCTATCATCCTGGCAATCCCCCGCGGAGCGTTAGAGCTGGGAGTTGTACTTCGCGATGAGTTAAGTCTGCCTCTTGATATTGTTGTAACCAAAAAAATTGGCGCTCCGGGGAACGAGGAATATGCCATTGGTTCGGTCGGCCCGGATGGAGAAAGCCAGATTAGCAAAGAAGCAACAACTGCATATGGCATTCCTCAGGAATATATTGATGATGAAGCTCAGCGCCTAAAACATGTAATAAAGCGTAGATATGAAGATTATCGTGGTGATAAGGAATTACCAGATTTAAAAGATAAAATTGTAATCGTGGTAGATGACGGTATTGCAACAGGCTTCACAACACTTGCGGCCGTTCAATATATTCGCAGGCAAAAGGCAAAAAAGATCGTTTTAGCGGTTCCGGTTGCAGCAACTGACTCTTACGAAAAACTTAAAAAAGAAGTGGATGAAATGATCTGTTTAGATGTACGTGAAGATTTTTTTGCTGTAGGACAGTTTTATCAAACCTTTGGCCAAGTGTCTGATGACGAAGCAAAGAAAATGCTCGATTTCACTAATCGTGATTCATAACACGAGGTACCAGACACGAGGCACCAGGCACTAAGCATAAAACCCTTGAGTTTTAGCGCTAAATTTGGTATAATTAATAGATTATAAAAAATATGCAAAAAATAATTCAACAATATCAGGACCACATTGTAGATGATTCAACCCAGAAACGTCTCAATGAACCACTGAAGGATAAAACGGGCTTTAACAAAGGACATGAAGAATTTTTGAAAGACCTGATCAAGAAGCTTCAGGATGGCACTTTAGACCCGCATGCTCCAGCAACTCTCTACAATCACAAAGTGTATGACAGGCTTCAGGAAAAGGATCAGGAAGCAACCGACCTTACAGCAATAAACCTAATGAGCCTAATACGCCAAATTGAAAACCTATGGAAGCTCGATAAAAAGCCAACATTCCAAATACAGAACCTGGTTGAAAGTGTTTTTCAAATGAAATCTCAATTCGAAGAAAAACACGGCGACGTATATATTATATAAATTCCAAATAACAAATCCCAAATACCAAACAATACTCAATGACCAAATTACAAACTTCAAACAATATCGGAACAATCAAAACAATTATTCAAATTAGTTTGGAAATTGAATATTGTAAATTGTAATTTGTTTGGAATTTGGTGCTTGGAAATTGGAATTTAAAATTTTTACCTCATAAAAATTTTCAGATGGGTGAAGGAGACTACATGCCAAGAGGCGGACATAAAAGGAAGTACGACCCAAAATACGCACAAAAGGTAAAAGAGGGCGGAAAACGTGCTGAAACGATACGCGAAAAAACCAATCGGCACCATAAAGCTGTAGAAGTGCCCGCCGCCGAAGAAGAGCTATTAAAAGACTTAGAGGAAATCTAAAACAAAAACAAAAAAAGTAAGGACGCGACATGTCGCGTCCGAAAAAACAAAAACAAACATATAAAAACATAAACATGACCGAAATCGAAAAACAAATTGTCAATCTAATCGAAAATAATCATCACCTTTCCGATGATTTGAAAAAGCGCTACCTGCTCGCTCTGTTTTTAATGGATAGCAGTGAACAGGAGGAATACCTGCGCTTGGTCCAGGCCTTCAGTTATCGCTGTAACGCGGTAGAAAGAGGCGTTTATATTGTGCGTGACGATGAAAAAGAAAAAGTCATGCGCACACTTGAGGATGTAAAAAAAGACATCCTAAGTAAAATTCATTCTAATAATCAATAACTTATAAGACTATGACTAATGGTGGAGCTCCATTTCAAGGGATTCTGGATTTATTCACAGGTGAAAAACCTGAATTGGATAAACTGGAAAAAGCTACAAAAAAAGAACTTGATAAGCTGAAGAAAAGTCCGGCACAAGCAAATATAATGACAAATATTGAGCAGGTCGGAGCTGAGGCTTTAGTAAAAGATCTAAATGACCTTAATATCCCGGCATCACAACATCAACAGTATATTGATCTTTACAGACAGCATATTCATGAACAAATGTCTCCAATGACATTTGAACAAATTGCCAGAAGCCCGGAAATGGCAGCATTAGATACATATATTGCTAATGTTGAACATTACACACAATTGACTGGTGTCATTGAGCAGGCAAAAAGCAGTGATAGCGAACCAATTAAAACATTCTTCCGAAATCTAAAGAAGAGGTTTCCACAAGCAGCAGGATGGATAACTGCGATACTTCCATTCCTTAAAAGCAAAGAGGGTGACGAAGTAAGTGACGTAATGATAAACGAAATACAAGCATCATTAACGGAAGATGTACCCCCACCAGTAGCAGCCGATGTAGAAACCCCACCTGCAGCCACCAGCGAAACAGCTCCTGACATTGAACCAAGAGTTGAGTTGCCGGCAGCTGCACAAAGCATGGTGGATGCCGGCTTTAAGTTGGGAGATATAAGTGAAATCAGGACAGATATGAATGGGCTGAAAGGAGAATTAGGTAGCGAATCAGCAGTTGAAGACTTAATATCAAAAGCTTTACGAGCAGATAGCAATTTACAAAAAGCTCAGGAAAAAGTTAGGACACAACTTACAAATGAAGCAAGTAATGTGACTTATAGGCTAACCGATGCCTATATTCTTGACGGCGAACATTTAACTGATGCACAAGTAGAAAACGTCCTTGCTGCTATAGATGATATAACAACCCCACAAGAAATGCGTGAACTATTTAACAGGGCTAACACTAGTCCAGAATCATTTGACTAAAATGCTGCCAGAAAGAAAAACAAAAAAAATCACAGACGAAGAGCTTTTAGATCAAATTAGAAAAAGTCATTTAGAAGAAGAGCAAAAAAAGGACTTAGGTGACCTTGTTGATAAAATGACCGAAGAAGAACGCAACGAACTTCTTAGTATTATTGACGAATCAAACAAAGTAGCCGAGGAACATGAGGGCGAAGATGAAAAACTCGCCGAACTCAACAAGGAATACATGGAAAAACTAAACGCACTCAGCCACAAAGAATCCAAATACGTGCGTGAAGAGTTTGAAAAATTCGATAAAAAAGAAAGTGTAGGAGAAATGAAAGAAGTTGAAAAAGAAATGTCCCAGGCCGCCACCGAAGGGCAGCATACAGCCGCGCAACAAGACAGAGTTAAAGAAGGAATGCGCCAAAAACACACAATCCGAAACCTATTCCTACTCGTAACCTTCCTAATCCTAATCGCCGCAGGAGTGTTATACGGACTTTATTACCTAAACCAATAGTGGCGCAATGGTTGCGCAATAGTGGAGCTATGGTAGTTCCACAACAGCGCCACAATAGCTCCACGATAGTGCCACAACAGAACCATGAAATGGAAACATGAAAATTACCGGGAATTCGAAAAAAGTAGGCTAGTTTACATGTGCCCAGCAGGCGGCGAAGTTGAAGGTGGACCAGGTGAAGATGAAGTAGCTGAAGTAGAAGATAAAGGACCTGAAGCAGCTGAAGCGCCAGTTGCAACGAAGGATATAAGTGATGTAATACAAGGACATCATCAAGAAGTACTCGGGAAAATAGATGAAATAAGAGCAGGATATTCAGAAGAACATGAACATAGCGAAACCGCGCAACAATTTGCTAATGAATTAACTGAGCATACAAATGGTGCATTCAAGTTTTTACAAAATGAATATAGACATGCACGCGAACACCCAGAAAACTCAGATGAAAAAGTAGCAAAAATCCACGCTCAAGCAGAACAATTAAAAACAAACATATTAGATCGTTTAGAAGGTCACGAAGCAATTGTTGAAGCACGCGCAGAAGAAGCTGCAAGAAGACCTCAATTTGAACAAGCCCGCACAAACCTAACAAAAATGGTGGGTGAAATAAGTGAAGACATTACACCAGAAATGTTAGAGTCTCCTCAATACCAAGAAGCTCTTAATGCATTTATAGAAAATTTAGCCGACACCAGATTCAATCAATTAGTTGGGGGAGAAGGATTAGAAGAATTTGAATTAACAGAAGCAGATAAACAAAGTCTGGCAACTGCATTTGAAGGAGCTTATGGTTATGAGAATTTAGAAAGATCAGATAACAGAGAAATTGGATTAATAAATAACTTAAGGGTTGGAGGCAAAAGGTTCCCGAGAGTATTTGGTGAAGATTTAGCAAGCATTCTTTCCATGAACTGTGAGATTAAAGAACAAGATGGAAAAACTATGATTAGGGCAAATGGCAGTGAAGGTGATTTTACAGAAGCTACTGCGGAAAATTTAAGACAATATTTACCTGCAGGAATGCAAGAAGGATACGCAGCTGTACTTGAAGGAGGATTTACTCGAGAAAATAGAGATCAAATTGCAGCACTTCAAAATGCTGCCAGCGCCGAAAAACTAACCATGGAAAACGCCCAACAACTTCAGGAACTTCTCGCCAATCCGGAAAAGATTGAAGGAATGAAAAAAATGGGGCTGTTTGAACTTATTGCAACAATCACTCAGCTTTGGGGAATGCTTCAGGAAGCTATGGAAACCAAGGATTTTAC
>JAHJBZ010000065.1 GCA_018813295.1 Patescibacteria group bacterium
AAAGGGTGTTGAAACAACTTAATATAACTTATTAAAAATATAAGACTTAGTCATAATTATTCCTTAAATTGTATTATGTGTTAAAACAATTATAAATAAGGAGTTAAATATGGCTAAGTCAGTTAAAAGTATTAAAGCAGCAACTACCAAACAAATAAAAAAAGCATATCCCAATTTTAATAATATGAAAAAGGATGAAAAAAAAGATATTTTGGAAAAGACCTGGGAAGATTTAAAAAATTGTAATTTTGAAATATCCGACCTTCCATTGACCGAAGAAGACACCCTGGGAATATTCAATATTCCTGATAACATCATAAATATCAATAGGATGGGGACTTTGATATCTGAATTTAGGGATAAGCATTACTATTTAAATTCCAAAATTGATGATATTAAAGACCCGGAATTAAAGGATCTGGAGCAGTTGATTGACTGGAATTTAATAAACTATTTACTGGCCGATGAAAAATATACGCCAGGTAGACGAAAGATATTTCCATTTCAGTTTTTTAAAGCGGAGTTATTAAAACAACTAAAATACGCAGAGATCGCTTACCGTAAATACGATCCGCGTGAAATAAACAACCCGGAACGAAAAGAGAACAGAGCTTTTCTGGGTTTGAAAGATGGACAAAAGATCACCCACGATCAACTGTCAAAATTCCGTGGGTCAATAGAATATGCTCGTTTAATCAATATTTTAGTATACTTCATAGTTCTTTTCCTGGAGCATAAAGATTTAGGTGAAAATTCTCTGCATGCGGTAGATTCTACAGAGCTTCCGGTAAAGGTGAATCCTTTTCCGTTATTCAAGACGACCTTTGGCGGTGAAAAGGTGCGATTTTTTTCTGATATTGATGCTGATTTGGGAACACGAAGAAACAAAAGAGACAAGTCAAAATTCATAATTGGTTACCGTATGCATACTTTAACTGTAATCGATCCCAAAACACAGGAAGCCTATCCACTCATTTCAGTTCTTGCTGCGGCCAATCACCATGACAGTAATTTTCTAAAAGTAGTTCTGAAGCTTTCCAGGGCAATTGGTTTAAACGTTACAGTAGTTGTAGCCGATCAGGCTTATGGTTCGGAGCAAGAATATGAAGATTTTTATGAGGCCTATGGCGTAACCTTGTTAAATGCCCCAAAAGAAACGGTGATCATTCCGGCGCACGTTGAAAAGAAAAACGGTGAAGTGCTAAAAGACTCACAGTGCACGTTCCCTATGGAATATGTAGGTAAGGACGAACAAAACGGACATGAATTTCATTGCAACGCACCAGAGAGCTTGTGCCCTCTGCAAAACTGTTGCACTCAGGTACGTTTTATTCCGGTAGATAGCGGACAATTTGGGCTACTTCCGCTTTATCATCTTAGTGATGCAAAAAAAGCGTTGGATATGCGTAAAGTTGCCGAGCGTCCTTTTAATTTAATCAAACATCGTGATGGATTAGAGCCTTTACGTACCAGAGGTTTAGTAAATTCAACATTCGTGGCTTTAAGTTCCAATATAACAACTTTGCTCATCGAGATTGCCGGTTTTCGAAAGAAAAATACGAAAACGACCGAAAACAGATATAGTAAACCTGCATAGATAATGAATGTTGCGGGTTTAATAATCGGAGTATATTGTTCTTTGAAAGATATTGAAATCCAAATGGTGTATTACAATCATTTTGAATTTCAGTTAGGCGAAGCTAAAATGGTTATTTAAATGAAGTTAACAACAAATAACGGCTCCTTGTGGATAAACCATATTCCTTTCGCTATAATCTAATTTTGAGATGAATTTTCGAATAGCCATCGGAAGAATAAAAAAGGCGCATAGGTTCGCAAAAATCAATTTTCTGGTGATTCTGATAGAAAACGAAGTGAAAAAAAGATCAGATCAAAATTAAAAAAAATTAAAAATATAACAAAGAGACAAATAGCTTTTAATAGGACAAGAATTTTGTTTCAACACCCATTATATAACAAATTCCTTTAAAGATTTTTTTCCGAATTATAGAATTCTTGAGCTTTTAAATTCTAAAGAAGAATTTATCGATGATGAAATAGTTAGAAAACTTATTTCACAATCAAAAAGTATTTTAGTTAAAAATTATTCAAATGTTATTGGTTATCATGGCTGCAGAATTTATAATAAAGAGTCATATCTAATAAATGGCATTCATCCTTCTGATATTGAATCGA